>JBGTMJ010000024.1:0-7617 GCA_041743655.1 Saccharimonadales bacterium (SeqCode)
TATTTGGATTTGGTACGTTCTTAATGTACTTATATAAACACAAAATATCTATTGGGTCAAATACGAGTAAGACCACCCTCTTGCCAGAAAAAGCCTCGCAATAAGCGAACCTTGTAAGGTAACTATATGACGTGATTGAGTCCAGCCTGTATTCCCACTAACAATGTACGTCGTTGGTATCAGGGGATCCATAGTACTGCCAATATGAATCACTCCCCTGACATATTCAGTTATAATAAAACTGGCAGTAAAGAATAAGGAGGTTAGTCATGGCAAGAGTAAGTACTTATTTAAATTTTGTTCGTAATACCGAGGAGGCATTTAATTTCTATAAATCAGTATTCGGCACTGAATTCGATGGGGATATCGATCACTTTTCTGAAGTACCCCCGCAAGAAGGCCAGCCACCTGTGGCGGAAGAAGACAAGAACCTGGTTATGCACGTTGCCTTGCCCATTCTAGGTGGCCATGTTTTGATGGGTACCGATGCCCCGGAATCAATGGGCTTTAAAGTTAACCCAGGCAATAACGTATATATAAACCTTGAACCAGATACACGTGCTGAGACTGATACACTATTCAAAGCACTGTCTGAGGGCGGTAAAGTTGAAATGCAGTTACAGGAGATGTTCTGGGGAGACTACTTTGGCTCATGCACTGACAAATTTGGCGTACAGTGGATGTTTAATTGTGAGAGTAAGGAATGAGATTCATTGATGAGCTGAAATAATCTATGAAGCAGCCTCTACGGTTTATGCTATACATATAAATAAGGAGGCGTATGTTTACAGGATTAAAATCAGTCATCTACCCATCATCTAATCTTGATGCGGATAAGAAGTTTTGGGAGAGCATCACTGGTGCTAAACCATATTTTGATGAGTCGTATTATGTAGGGTTTAACATCAACGGTCACGAATTAGGGCTTGACCCAAATGCTGCCAAAGAAGGTCTAAACTACCCAGTCACTTACTGGAATGTAAAGGATACTGAGGAAGCAGCTAAACAGCTTCTTGCTGGTGGTGCAACCATTAACACAGGAATTAAAGATGTTGGCGGCGGCATGATGATGGCGACCTTCAAAGATCAAAGTGGTAATATTTTTGGAGTTATCGATAACCCCCATACTTAGGAAAGTCCTTAGAATTACAAAAAAGCTTCCTGAGTAGCTTCTCATCAGCTTATGAGATCACTCAGCAACTTCCTTACAAGGGACTCCAGTTGGTTTGTCACACTTAATAGGTATAGATTTATAAGAAAGGAACAGTTATGCAAAAAATTACCCCATACTTATGGTTCGATGATACGGCTGAAGAGGCTGCAAATTACTATGTCAATCTTTTCAGTAATTCTAAGATCAAAAGCATTGCTCATTATCCGCAAGCTGCTGAAAAGGTTTCAGGTAAAACTCCGGGTTCTGTTATGACAGTAGAATTCCAACTGGAGGGGCAAGATTTCATCGCACTGAATGGCGGAAAAGTCCCAGGCTTCGATTTTACTCCAGCGATGTCTTTATTAGTGTCTTGCGAAACTCAGGAAGAGATAGATAGGCTGTGGGATAATCTTTCAGCTGTTCCAGAAGCCGAGCAGTGCGGCTGGCTTAAAGACAAATATGGGGTGACGTGGCAAATTATTCCTACGGTTTTAAGTGAAATGTTAAGTGATTCGGATCAAACAAAAGTAGAACGCGTCACAAGTGCATTCCTGCAAATGAAGAAATTCGATATCTCAAAGCTAAAACAAGCATACGAGCAACAATGAAAAACTGTTTGCAAGGACGTACCTCGCAAACCATTGCCGCCCAGCTCCTCGCAATCCTCTTCCGATAGCACGTCGCTGCAAGCTTGGGCAAGCTGCTCGCTGGAAGGCTCTTCCACTAAGCCACTTCGGTACTCCCTTCTTGGGTCTCGGTCTCTTGTATGGCTGCCTCTAGGACAGCTACCGTGTCATCAAGCCGTTCATTCCATGCGTAGGTCAAAGCGTCTTGAAGGTCTTCCTTATACTGGTCTACTTTACCACCATCACGCCGAATGAGCCCCATTTGAACAATCAGCCCGATTTGGGCTTTGGCGTAATCTTCATCCTCTTGCTGGTTTACAACTTCCTCACCCAGCAAGTGATAGCGAGTGGCCAACTCTTTTACTTCTTCACTGTCAGCGGCTATTGCCTCAACCAGCTCGCCTCTGAGCTGGCCTAGTTCCTCGGTCTCTACAAATCCCAGAGTCTCTGGAAGTGTATCAACTTGTGGGCGTTCTAATTCCAAGCCACTTTCTTGTTCGGCTTCGGGTGGCATAATAGGTTTTGGCTGTGGCTCTTGATCCATATTCATGTTACCTCTTCTTCAGGCTCTTGATCCTTGTGCATTTTAGCCAATGAGTAACCATAAAACAAGGTAGGAATTATAAGTATTGGGTAAATACCTGAGTTTAGTAGCAACGGAATCAAAGCCGGGTCTTTTAACTTCCACTCACTCACAATCTTAATTGTGAGTGCTGCCACAAGTAGTAGTGGAAAGAACACCCTGTAAACTACGTGCAGCCAGTCTGAGAATATCGGGTAGTCCTTTAGATAGGACTTCCCCTTCCTGGTAAACACTTTATACGCTAAAAATGAAAGTTGGCTCTCCGTAGTATACGAAGTCTGTTTTGCTGACTCAAACTTAAAAAATTACTTTAGAACAGTGAACCACATGCTGGTGCGCTGGTCGGTTTCAATAAGTTTGGTTCTCTTAAGTTCTATCTGTAGACCCTCAAGGTGCTCAAAGAGTCGTTGACCGTTTCCTAGCAATACGGGCATAATGTCAATTTGCAGTTCGTCGACTAACCCTTTCATTAGTAGCTGTTGTCCGATATTCGGGCCGCCAACTACTGTGACATCCTTGTCTTCTGCTGCTTGTTTGGCCTGTTCAATTACAGCTTCGACGTTACCCAGGAACGTAAAGCGTAGGCGGTCATTATATTCGTTAAGGGTAAACGTATCATTCTCCACAACGTATAGTATATGACACTTAGGATGCTTAGTCCTCTAATGCTCAGTTATACAAGAAATATAAAAAAGTACCAACTAGCCCCTTTCGGTTCGAACGTTCCATTTGGTCTGTTCACATCTACAGATACGAAAAGTCTGGCTGGGCGTGGTGGCTGAGGGTGGGTCAGGGACGTACCTCGCAAACTCAAAAAAGATGTTTAAATCAGCTATTCTGCCATGAAACTAGATATTGCGAGGTACGTCCTTGGATATCCTTGGATATCTTGGCTGGGCATCGTCGATTGGGTTAGAACCGTTTTAGCCTCAGCTAGCTCAATGGCTACCGACTTTGCAAAGTCAAAGCATTTAGCGAAGATTTGTCGAGCGAGCTGATAACCGAGATTATCGTCAACCCATTTTCCGAGGGTGATGTGGAAAAGATGTTTCAGTAGTAAAGCGTAAAATGCTACCCAAACGCTCTATAATACGCTTCAAGGTGTTGCTTTGACTGTGCTCTCTGGAAATTTGAGGGGCAAGCTTAGGGTTCTTTTGAATCATTCTCCTGAGATACTTACCTGTCATTTCATCAAGTTCTGTAAATGTAAAAGGTTTAATACCAAGTTCACTGAACTCCTCATATAACCCTATCTTTTTGCTTTCGGATTCTTTTCGGCCCGGTTGCTCTATAACATCCCATAGCAAGGCGTTCATAAAAGCCTTGGGCAACATTGCCTCTGCTTCTTCCCTACCCATCCCAAACTCAATAAAGTTACTAACACTATCCTTGTAACTAGGATCAAACGGGTCGAATGCAAGGTAGTCACTATTAAGAGACGTATAGAGGTCATTTAACATTTGATATGCATACTCAGTATTTCTAAGTTCAGGTGGAAATTTTTTATTACCTAGAATAGCTCTAAAGGCAGTCCCGTGATCATGTATATAAGTATTGCTGATCCTCAACGTTTGATCTATTTCTTTGGGATCAACATAGATTGTAACTTCGTCTTGGGAGCCCTCGTCATAAAATAAGGTGGCATTATCTATAAAGTGCACACTGTATCCTAAGGCCTTTTGGGCAACGTAAAGCCTGTTAAAATCCGAAAGTGAGCTTCTAGACACCCTGTCGTAGTAATCAACACCTTCAGGGGGGCTGAATCCTTCAATTATATCTTCTGATAAAATATCGTTGTCGGCCTTGAAGCTCGCCAGGTCACGCTCAAAATATGAGATTGGCTCCCCACTACTCTGCTGAGAAGTTACATTTAATTTTACAGGGTGTCTAAAGGGCATCATTTCATATAAATTAACACATTATGTATATAGTGTCGATTATATTAAGAAAAATGTGGTTACTTTCGTCTTTAGAGCTCATGCTTGGCTGGGGGTGAGGGATTCGATCTGACAGCGCTAAAGAAAATTACTTTTGCTTCTGTCACCCCCAGACCTTGGGCGGCCAAAGCCCACCGGGCTTTGTCGTTCAATCCCTCTGCAAATAAAAAGGTCTGCCAGCAAGCTAAAGCTTACTACCAAACCTTTTTGGCCGGGGATGCAGTCGCTAGTCCAAACTTTTGAGGACGAAGACGACGCGAAGATAGAGCGCGACATCGTCGAGATATGCGAACTAATGTACGAGAAGTTAGAGGATATAGAACAATTGCAGGCAAAATGTCCCCATTCTCTCTTCGTAATTCTGAACTGCTTGAGAAGCCATGCGAAAATCTAAAAGTTACTTGCGTCTAAAAATTAGAAGAAGGTATCATTTTTGATTGAGTATTGATATCAGAATCGCTATCGAATAGTAGAGTATAATCATCCCAATAACCGACCAGAATACCCTGTAGTATATCAGGCTATAGTCTACTACTCTTACACCCATCGCATGCATTTTCTGTCGCCAGGCTTTGCAAGCCTTACGTTGGGCTTTCCCTCTCACCCTAATAAGATACTTTTTCCCGTTGATAAAGATGCCGATTTGTTCGTAGAACACCTCTGCCTCACCATTGAAATAGGTCTTGATTTTATTGATATTGATTATGGGAGTTTCAAATATGACTGAATGGCTGTCATCATCTTTCACAAGTAATAGGCGTACCTGCTGATTGTTCGTCTCTAAAATACCGATACCCGGAAATTCGCGCTCTACACCCCAAGGACCAGCTGCATATGTAACTGAAAACCTGTCTGGCGTATCAGGGCCATGCATTTATATTGCTCCTTTTTTGTTTAGGGATCTAATATTGAATTGTGTTACAACAGTGAAAGCGAGCAACCCAACAAATAAGTACCCAGGATTCCCGTCGTTAAGAAAATCATTGATTAACAATATTGCTACCACGATTTCTAGATATATAAGTGTTTTGTTTGCTTGGGTCATAGAACTTAACGTGGTCTTTTTAAGTTTGATGCCAAGCCAAATTAGAAAAGCACCGGCTATAAGGCCGTAGATAAACGCTCCGATGATAGTAACGGTCTTGCTTACTTCTCCTGATTGAGCCGAGGTATCTTGCAATGCTACAGCGACAGGGCTGAGTATGATTTCTAATATACCAAGAACAATTGCGAAAGTACCGCTACCCTGGATTTGCTTGAGGACTTGGCTGGTATGGGAGGTTGGTTGTGAGTTATTAACTCCTCCGACTACTATAGGCGGAGAAATAATAGGTTGAATAGTAGGGTTGCTTACAGGCTGTGGGTTTACCGCCGCAGCTGGTTGGTGATGGTCCGGCAACACTGAGTTGCTTTGAGGTGTTTGATCTGGATTCATATCTAGTCTGTTTGAGTTTAACATAACCGTTCTGGGCTCAACAATCATTTGTGCAGGGGTGTATTAAAACAAAGCCATATTGGATGCGAACCCAACTAGCAAATGTAATAGTCTCTAAAACATAAGACAAGTTTACATAGTAAGAATTTGTTTCTGTAAATCAGGCTGGCTGGGGATAGTGAACCTATTCCAAACTTTTGACGACCTCGAATCTGTTAAAGACAAACAAGCAGATGTGCAAGCAGTACGCCAAGTCTTAGATGAAGATCAAACAGCTCAGGACGAGAGCGTGGAAGTAGTATGCTAAGCCGTCTCTTTCAATCCCACAAGTCTGATGCACCCGATTTAGTTACGTCAAAGCTGTTCAGTGAAGATACATTCTATCCGGCTTTTCTGAAAGACCTTAAAAACTGCCAAAGCGAGTTAATTATCGAGTCGCCTTTTATAACAAATAAGCGACTATATCACCTTCTACCATCCTTACGAAAGTTAATAGCTCACAAAGTAAGAATCGTTATCAACACCCGTGACCCTCTCGAGCACGACGACGATTATCACCTAGAAGACGCGTACCGCGCTATCGCCAATCTCCAGCATATAGGAGTTCATGTACTATACACAGGCGGTAGCTAGCAATACTGGATAGGAAAATACTATACGAAGGTAGTCTCAATATACTGTCGCAGAATACGAGCTGTGAAGTTATGCGAAGAATTAACTCGGAACAATTAGCACATCAGATGATACGATTCGTGGAGAGCACTTCGGACTCTGCGAAGTAGCTCTCCTACTTTATTGCCCTGACTGTAAATACCGTCAGGGCAAACTTTAATTCGCCCAAGGTTCTCTCCTTGATTGGCTCAATTCCAGCTTGCTTCTTACTACTTAGATACTTTTATCACGGTAGACCCAGCTGTCTAGCTGTGGGGGATTTTTAACTTTCTCGTAGGTGGTGCCAGTGTACTGGATAGTCCCACAATCAGCATTGCCAGTAACTTCTGCTTGGCGCTCTAAAAAGTGAGTTTGACCGTCGAACGTAGCTTTGTAAGTTATGGCCCTAGTAGTAACATATACAGCTAACTGGTGATTGCGATTTTCTATCGGTGTCCGAACGATTGCCTCGTTCGATTCAGAATGTAGTTCGCGTGTTCGAGATACGCTCCTCTTTCCTCCCCACTTTTCAGAAAGTTTGGCAGGTAAGGTGGGATCATTTTCGGCACGAAATAGTTGCAATGAAGAGTGGTAATTAAGCCTAGCTCCATTCATTTCATGTTCAACACTGTTGCCCCCTGCTACGGCGAAGTGTGTTTTAAAGAGCTTGCTGTACGTGGCCGTGAGGTCGTCGGCTACTCGTGACGGTTTGAGATCAACTTTAATTGCTAAGTGGTCCTTGCCATCATCTTTTACCGATTGCGCTTTGTCTACCAGCTCAACAGAATTAATTTTGCATCCGTCTTCGTAGTTATAACGCTTTGCTATAATTGAGGCTGCTTGATCGATGCGACCCGGTTTACTTTCATATCGTCTTTGGTCAAACAATTTTGCTTCATGTATTGCGACTAAGCTGCCTGCCGCTAAGGCAAGCGTAAGAGTGAATTTTAGTATTTCGTTCGGATTCTCCTTAACAAATGCACCAACAGAATCCAAAAGGTGGTTGGGTTTTTCCACTACAAATCTCCATATAAATAATATCTAAGTACAGTCTATAATAACATTAATAGGTAAATCAGTCAATATATTGTAACCTGAATCCCGAAACCTACCCCACTCACATCAACTGGTAAGCTAACAGTGTACGCACATAGTGAACGGCGTAGCCGTTTATGCTTCTTGGGAACGAAGTGACCAAGAGCATGTGTTCTTTGAGGTAGTCGAAGACACAT
>JBGTMJ010000025.1:0-8926 GCA_041743655.1 Saccharimonadales bacterium (SeqCode)
TACTGATAGTGGTAACCCAGTTAAAGTTGGTGGCAAGTACAACACCACCCCCCCAACCTTAACCAATGGACAACGCGGTGACGCACAACTAGATGTCAACGGGAACAGTAAGGTGACACAGGCTACGTTGGTGGCGGGGGAAGATTTAACAAATAATGTCTTAAAAGTTGAGCAACGCTTCTCTTATAGTCGTGCTACCGCAGATGTACAAATTAAAGCAGGGTCAGGCTTTCTGCACACTGTCACTTTTTCGGCAACAGGAACTGTAACTGCCGGGCTTATTACGATCTATGACAATACTGCAGAGTCAGGAACGGTTATCTGGTCAGGGACAATCCAGACAGGGCTTAACCCAACCACTATCCAACTTGATGTTTCTTTCGCTGCCGGACTGTATGTGGGATATGACGGCACTATTGCCAATGTGGCGACCACCGTTTCTTACAGATAACCATGTCTACCGAGGAGAATAGCTATGCCTAGACAAGCAGTAAGAGATTTTGGAACATGTTTAAAGTTCGCGGCAGGAAGTAACAATGTCAATATTGGGAATCCTGCCAACATTAAGGCTGTAACTAATATAACGTTATCTGCTTGGGTAAGACCATTAAACAATACACGAGCAGATATAGTCGGGCACTGGAAAAGTGGGTCTGATTACCATTTTCTCCTCACACATGGTTTGTCTGCCAACTTGTTCCATTTCTATATTTCTACAACAGGCTCCAATACTAATTTTGCTGTCTCAACAACTAAAACCGTATTCGGTAACTGGTATCATGTGGTGGGCACATATGATGGAGTTAATATTAGGATTTATGTCAATGGCGTTTTAGAGGCAACAGTACCGCAGACAGGAAACTTATATACTGGTTGTACTGATAATATGTATATTGGGCAAAGCGGAGACGGAAACAATGCCACAGCTTATATTGATGATGTGCTTATCGGAAACAACGCACTAGATCAGCAAGGCATAAATGATCTTTTTTACGGCGCTCATGTCCAGCCGAGTAACGCTGTCTCACGATGGAAACTTGATGAAGCCTCAGGGTCTTCAGCTGTTGATAGTGCAGGTTCAAATAATGGAACGATTACCGGAGCGACCTATTCTACAGATGTTTTTATGATCTCTCGTACTGCAACAGGAACTAGGCAGCTTGCGAGAGATTTTGGAACGTGTATTAGCCTGACTGGTTCTACGGGCAGCTATGGCTCTGTGCCTCACGCGGCAATATTAAACCCGACAACGGGGTTGTCAATCTCGGCCTGGGTGAAATTTCGTGCATGGTATACAGGAACCTGTTTGCAGAATCTGGTCGTTGCGAAAGGATTTGATGCGTCTAACGGCTTTTATGGCATTGGGCAAATAGACCCAGGAGGTTGTGGGGCACCAACCGGGATAAAACGTGCCAGAACGGTTATTCGATTTTCCGATGGCACAGCATCCGGTGCCGCAGGCACAACAAACATAGCTTACTTGTTAAATCAGTGGGCACATCTTCTTGCCACCTATGACGGTGCTAACATAAAGCTGTATCTGAATGGCGTGCTTGAAGCGAGCACGCCGATCGTCAAAACACTTGGAACGGTCAATGACTCCCTCTTCTTTGGAAAACAAAATGGCGGTAGTTTCTCCTACGAATGTAATGCTCTGATTGATGACGTTGTGCTTTGCAATCAGGCAATGACGCAAACAGAAGTAGACAACTTATATTACTCAGGTACTATTCCTTCAAGTGCGACTAACCGTTGGAAGTTCGATGAGGGTTCGGGTACGACACTTAATGACAGTATTGGTTCTAACAACGGTACGCTCACCGGAGGGTCTTATTCAACCGATGTCTTTATAAAGCCAAGAATAGCAGCATCCTAATGAGGCAGATTAAATATAAGATGTATATCAAAGAAACAGGCGAGACACTAAAGGTGGGGCGTATCTGCATTCAATGTGAGACAGTCTATCCCTGGGATCAATTAGATACTTTCTATAAGTTCGATCAGGTTGATCTCTTTGAGTGGACAGGGGAAAAGGATAAAAGTGGTGAAGATGTATATAAGCAATTATAATCTAACATCTATGAGATGGCATGTCTTTTGGATAAGAGTAAATACCACAAAACATTGGCGTATTGTTAGAACATACCCTAGCACAAGTGGGTCTACACTAAGGTTAACGGAAATCTAATATGCCAGCACCACAACCAGTAGCAGAAAATTACACGCAGCCCTTATTATCTCTCCCCCCGGGCGGTGGATGGAAAATTAATTGTCTTGATTATCAGATACTCTCGAAATCAGACGGTTGGAACCAGGACCAGACGAAACGGCTCAATGAATACCAGGCTGGCGTAAACTTGAACATCAATTATGCAGCTCTTGCGGTGCCGTACGAAAACACAACTAAATACGGAAACTACGTTACTGATGCCCGGACCAAAGGACTCAAAGTATGGCATCGAAGCCACTGGAACGCTTGGCAAGGGGATAACGGTGTAGGAGATATTGCAACGCCTACTTCACTGACCCGGTCGGGCTCAACGGCAACCTGTGTAACAAATACCTCCCACGGCCTTACGACCGGCGACACGGTTTCTATGAATGGTATGAATGAAACCGAATACAGAGGTGAATTTGTCTGTACCGTTATAAATGCAACTACCTTTACGTATCAGGTTTCCGGGAGCCCGGCGACTCCCGCAACCGGAAATATTGGCTGGCGATATGGAAGACAGACCTACCTTGATAAGACGTATGATTTTATTGTTAATAACCCTAGCTTTTTTGCAGACGGAGACTTATTTGGGCTTTGCGTTGAAGCAGACCAGGCGGATTCTACCAACATGACATTTAAGACACCGGGGACAACGACGTTTAATACGGGTATTTATAATACCTTTCAAAAAGACCAAGTGCGATACGCCAATGCCGCCTTCCTAGCAATTGGTAAATCAATAGGAACGTGGCCGATTTCTCAACAACTCTCAAACCTCAACCTTAACGGGCAAACCTTAGACAGTGGCAGTACGGGTAATGCCTCAGGCTTAGGCGATGCAGATATTGTCACCTATTTTGGAAGTCTTTTGTGCTTTGACCACTACTGCTCTGATACCTACCGTTACACTGATAGTTATTGGACAAAATACTCATCAGATTTAGATAAGATACACGCTGCCTTCCCATCCTGTCAGTTAGTGATTGGCGAGTGGGGGTTTATGACAGTGACGCTTGAGGATGGAACATCATCAGGATCAAATTCAACAACGACCCTCAATGACACCTTGCAAAGCTGGACGGTCAACCAATGGCCACCCACCATTGTTAGTATTACAGGCGGAACTGGTTCAGGGCAAACACGAAATATCTCATCAAACACGTCAACTCAGCTAACCATCGGCGGGACATGGGATGTCACACCGGATGCAACAAGCCAGTATCAGATTAATATCGGGAGTGGTGAACAACATGGAGTTTATGAAAAAGTGGTTGATGTTCTACGAAGTAAATCCTATATCATGGGTGTTAATTTCTGGAATCATTTAGGACAAATACAATCAAGTATCTTTACTGATGCAAGCGGGACAATGTTGCCAGGTGCCAAGAATACAAAAAACGCAGTACAGAGAGCTTTTTCTACAGGTAACCAGGCGTACGGGCCAAGAGTAAAAGTATGATATCTCTATATGCTCACAAGAGTACCAAGGCCAGTCCCTGGACTCATCCTCGTCGGCACTACGAAACAGATTTTTAGCAATCTAACTACAACATGGCATTTCTTCAAACCTCAGGCACAAAATTTACGCTAGACGGTCAACCGTTTTATCTCTTCGGCTGTACCATGTACAACTATCTTTACTGGTTTACTGACCCCAGTGGTTACCAACAAAAGATTGCTTCAATTGCAGATGCAGGCTTCAATACTATCCGTTTCACTAACTATATGAATGTAGCAGAAGATTTAGAATATGCGTCTTATGTATGGGAGAGAATTGATGCAGTTCTTGACGTATGCAGACAATATAATCTGAAGGTTATTATAGAACACTCAGAAATAAGCGGAATAGCTGACTTCAAAGGGGCAAAAGACTCTGCTGCATACCTGGCAGTATGGCAGAATTTCTTCGCCTGGCTTCCTAATCGAGTAAACACAGTAAACGGAAGGGTCTATAAAAATGATGACACGATTGCTATGTATTCAATCGCGGGAGAGTTAGGAGAACCATTTGGGGAGCCAGTAGGAAATAGAGGCTGGTATACAACGCTTTCAGGCTATATTAGAGCAAATGATACGAATCATCTTATTACGCCTGGTGCTATGAATCCAGAACAAATTTGGGATAGCAACTACGCAAAGCATCCTTTGTTTCATCAAACTGATATATTAACAGTATCATCTGTAGATGTTGCAGCGACAGAAGGCTACTATGATGCATATATCGGAGGACTTTATCCACAACTGAAAAGCTACACGCAGGCAAAAGGTAAACCTTGGATTAACATAGAATTTGGGTATGATCAAGCAAACCACAGCCACAAGGGTGATGCTCAGCGGGCCAAAGATTTACGGTATGTCATGGATACTGGCTTAAAGAATGACTGTGCGGGAGTTATCTTCTGGAATTATGACGACGGAGTGGGTTCAGGGTATGGTGTGAGCCCAAGTACCCCAGAATCTTGGCAAATGCTGAAAACCTATGCCAAGACAACCGGATACACCCCAAGACTAAGAGTGACATAGTTAAGCAGGTTAGGTAGTGACCCCTGCAAGGGTGATACGGTATAATAGTCCAGATGCAAAAGATCATCCTTTACTATAAGTTTGTCCAAATTGCCGATCCGGAAGCGATCAGGCTCTGGCAAAAGACGCTTTGTGAAAGCCTTGGGTTGCGTGGCCGCATTCTTATTTCTAAACATGGTATTAACGGTACAGTTGGTGGTGATATCCAGGCGGTAAAGACATACGTCAAAGTGACCAAGATGTATACGTCTTTCAAAGGTATGGCATTCAAGTGGTCAGACGGCATGGGCGAGGACTTCCCGCGTCTGAGCGTCAAGGTCCGTGATGAGATTGTTGCTTTTGGGGCAGCGGACGAGCTGGAAGTTGACGAGCATGGTGTGATTGGCGGTGGCAAATATCTTAAGCCTGAGGAAGTCCATAAACTTATAGAAGAACGTGGCGAAGACGTAGTGTTTTTTGATGGGCGCAATACCCACGAAGCAGCCGTTGGCAAATTTAAGAATGCCATTGTCCCAGACGTGCGTACCAGCCATGATTTCAAAAAAGAGCTTGAAGACCCAAAGTATGACCATATCAAAGGCAAACCAGTGGTGACATACTGCACTGGCGGCATACGTTGCGAAGTATTAAGCGCGCTCATGAAGAAGCGTGGTTTTAAGGAGGTCTACCAAATCGAAGGCGGTATCGTTACGTACGGCGAAAAATATGCTGACGACGGCCTATGGGAAGGCTCGCTCTATGTTTTTGATAATCGTATGAACCTGAAATTTTCGGACAAATCCAAAGACATCGGTGAGTGTGCTCATTGTAGAGGTAAGACAAGTAACTACGAAAACTGTGCTCTTGCAAGCTGTAACAACCTAGTGCTCATATGTGAAGAATGCAAAACGAGCAAGCAATTTTGTTCGAATGTTTGTAAGGAGGATTTGCTAGAGCATCGGCCTACTTCTATATCACCCAAACAAGCTCCAAAAAATTCAAACCTGTGACCACTGTCCTCGGTTTCAAATCAATAGTCTCTACGTAACATGCAACTACTCTAAGACTTGATCTACCAAATCGAAAACCCGACTTTAAAACAGAACTAGCTGCTGTTATACTGAACCTTTAGTTGAAGTAACATGTACAATCTTTCTGCCCAACGATTCATAGAATTAGTACCGTTTAGCACAGAATTATATTTTAATGAATTCCCAAGAGATACGCACGATTGTCAGAGCTGAAATCGTCCCCTTGCTCAGGAAAGTAGGATTTAAAGGAAGTTACCCCCATCTACACAGAGAGTATGGGGATTATTGGCAGTATTGGTCATTCTACGCGCATTATTATGGAGAGACCTTCTATTCTGAGTGCGCAATATGGCCAAAGTGGATAAAGCTGGAATGGTTTGGTAGAAATCTTATAAATAGAGGATTTGAAAAACTTGATGCCACATATTGTGAAGGGTTTTTACGTTTTGATGCACCAGACGAATCACTAAGAATCAATCCTAAGCACTATACAAAAGATCAAAGAGACAAGATTCAAGACTTATTTATTCCTGCTATAAAGGAAGGTTTGGCTTGGCTGGAAGATCATAGTTCAGTAAATGGTGTAAAGGAGTTAGCACTTTGGCAATTAAGGGGTGCGCCTAGTACTTTATGGGCTCATGTGTATGCCTGTATGTGTGAATTGAAAGAAGGTGAACTTGACGAGGCCAGCAAGAGAATAGAGGTAATGAGAAAAGAGATAAATAGACCAGGTAATAGCTATTCAGAATTTATCAAGCAATTGCCCGACTTATTAGAAAGGCTGCTTACAATAGAGCTTAAAAAATAACTTTAGCCTGCGTATTTATGAGCAAAACAAGGCAAAACAAGGACGGACCTCGCAAAATACTAGATTATTGCACAGTAATCTATTTGACCATAAAATGTTGTTTTGCGAGGTCCGTCCTTGCAGTAGAGGCAAAACTGTCGTGCATGTGTACTCATGAGCGGCTTCTATGCATAGTTATCGCCCGGATTGGTGATAAACAAATCATGTGGGTGGCTTTCGGTAAGCGAAGCCTGAGTAATGCGCATAAATTTTGCATTCTTCCAGAGTTCCGGAACCGACTTCGTGCCTACATAGTACATACCTGATAGCACGCCACCAAGCAACTGGTCGGCCAGTTGCTTGACTGTGCCCGAGCAAGGGACTAAACCCTCGACACCCTCGGCTACCAGTACGTCGCCTTGATAATTCTTGCCATGGAACTCATCTTCGGAGCTGATTTTGAGCCCTTGTTTCATGGCCGCAATTGAGCCCATGCCCCGGTACTCTTTAAACGTATATTCCGCCGATCCGTCAAGAACGTTCTGAAACCTGGCTGGCACTTGACCGGGTTTTAACTTTACGACTTTGCCAGGAGATTCTTCGGTGGCCGCGAGTAATCTGCCAAACATGACGGTTGAAGCACCGGCAGCTAACGCTTTTACGATATCACCTGAGCGGATAATACCACCGTCAGCAATGACGGGTATACCATGTGGCCGGGCAACCTGCGTAGTTTCAAACAAAGCGGTCAGCTGGGGAACGCCCATGCCGGATATGATGCGTGTTGAACAAATCGCACCCGGGCCCATACCGACACGTAACCCGTCGGCACCCGCCTCTATGAGTGCTTTCGCCCCTTCGTCTGTGGCAATGTTGCCGGCTATTACATCTAGGTTGAAATGCGACTTTATGTACATGACTGTTTCTATAACTTTCTTTGAATGGCCGTGGGCAGAGTCGACTATAAGTACGTCCACCCCAGCATCGACTAATGCCTGGACACGGTGTTCGTACCCCGGACTTGAACCAACGGCTGCCCCTACGAGTAATCTTTCCTTCTTAACCTTCTTAACTTCATTTGCCTGATCTTTAACTGTTAAATTACGGTGAATAAAACCAATGCCCCCCAGGCGAGCGAGGGCGATTGCAAGTTGACTCTCAGTCACCGTATCCATAGGTGCGGATACAAGCGGCGCTTTGAGCCTAATATTTTTAGTGAGGTTGACGTTGAGTTTGATGTCCTGTCTACTGAATCCGGAATATGCCGGACGCAACAACACATCATCGAATGTGAGCGCTTGAGCTAAATTGTGTTCCATATTTAATTCTAAATCTATCGTATGATTGAAGTCAAAACGTAATCATTTGTAGCTAGTAAGATGGTTCTATAACAGGATCCTCTAGGAAGTTCGGCTACCATGTGTTATTAATAACTTATCACTATTTATAGAGAGGCCTCTATGGTGCAAAATGCTATAACCGTCGACCCGCAATCAACGTTTGATTTTCTCAAAAAAGGACGCACTATCATTGTTGTCATCGCTGCATTCATTTTGTTTGGCATATTATGTTTGCGTACGGTAGAAGCAGGCCAAGTAGGGGTTGTCACACGTTTTGGCGAAGTAAATCGTGAAGTTAATAGTGGGCTTGCCATTAAGCTGCCATGGCCAATCGAAAAGTTGCACAAGATGGATACGCGTATCCAGAAACAGCAAGAAGAAGCTACCGCTGCAACCGCTGATCTTCAAGATGTGCGCGCCACACTTGCCCTCAACTATGCGCTCAGAAGAAGTGCGGCATTAGATGTCTTTAAGATTATTGGCACCGAATATAATGACCGTGTAGTCGTGCCGGCAGTTCAGGAAAGCTTTAAGGCAGCCACAGCGCAGTACACTGCCAATGATCTCCTGACCAGACGTGCGGAAGTGAAAAACAAAGCCCTGGGAGATATAAAGCAGCGTTTAGAGCCGTATGGGGTAGATATTAAAGACCTTAACATTGTGGACTTTAGCTTTAGCGAAGATTTCAGCCGGGCAATCGAACAAAAACAAGTAGCAGCCCAGGAAGCTGAACGGGCCAAATTCAACCTTGATCGTGCCAAGCTCGATGCCGAAGCCCAGCTCATTCAAAAGGAGTCCTTAAGCCCGGAGTTCCTGCAAAAACTAGCTATCGAAAAATGGGACGGCCATATGCCGCAATACGTCGGCGGCGGTGACTCAGTCTTCAACATTCCCCTCAAGCGCTAAGATTCGGCGCTACATTCTCGGCAAAGATAACCCCCACTTCAGTAGTCATGTCACGCCAATTTCGTCCATGTCTGTTGATCCTGAGATAAGCCGACAGTATCAGGGTTTTGTTTCAGCTATAATTAAAGACACAGTATGACTGAAG
>JBGTMJ010000026.1:0-6908 GCA_041743655.1 Saccharimonadales bacterium (SeqCode)
TGCCCAGATTCCTGCCAAAACCGCCGCTGGCATCATTGGCGTTAAGGTATGGATCTACAAAGGGGAGGTAATGTAAGATGTTGGTCCCTAATCGTACCCGATTCCGTAAGGTTCGCAAAGGTCGTGTGAATGGTCCAGCTACTAAGGGCCATTACATAGCCTTCGGCGACTACGCATTGCAGGCACAGGGCCATGAACGTATTACTTCACGGCAGATTGAGTCTGCACGGCAGGCTATGACCCGCTACATTAAGCGTGGTGGTAAAATCTGGATCCGCATTTTTCCGCATACACCCGTGACCAAGAAACCTCAGGATGTAAAAATGGGGAGTGGTAAGGGCAATCCTGAATATTTTGCCGCAAAAGTAAGGCCTGGCACCATTCTGTTTGAGATGCAGGGCGTTACAGAAGATGTAGCTCGCGAATCTATGCGCTTGGCAGCTCACAAATTGCCGGTCAAAACTAAATTCTTGGTGAAGGAGGATGTGTAATGAAGATTGCAGATATCCGCAAACTGTCTACTACAGAACTCACCACTGAGAGTACTAAGCTTCGTGAAGAGATAGCGGGACTTAAGGGGCGACTTGCAACCGGTGAAATCCAGAACGTACGGGTTATCCGCACAAAACGTAAAGATCTGGCGCGGTTACTAACGGTACTGGGCGAACAGCTCGCAAAGGAGAACTTGTAATGGCAAAAATAATTATCGGTATTGTATCGAGCAAGAAAACCGACAAGACTATTGTCGTAACTGAACACGTACGTATGACCCATCCGTTATACCGTAAACAATACACGGTGACTAAGAAGTTTATGGCACACGATGAGAAAAACGAAGCTCAGGAAGGTGATAAAGTCTCAATCTTTGAGACCCGTCCGATAAGTGCCCGCAAGCACTTTAAACTGGACAAGATTATTGAAAGAGCTGGCGTTAAGCATGTTGAGCCTGAGAACGTAGTCGAAACGGGCGAGGCGTAATATGGTTCAGCAGGAATCACGTCTTGCCGTTTGTGATAACAGTGGCGCAAAAGAAGTTTTGTGTATTCGTGTGTTAGGTGGAACCCGCCGCCGTTACGCCCGCGTCGGTGATGTTATCGTAGCTACAGTCAAGGATGCCAGTGCGCAAGGGAACGTCAAGAAGAAGAGCGTAGTCAAAGCAGTCGTGGTGCGTACTACCGAAAAGATTCGCCGCAAAGATGGTACGACTATCAAATTTGACGACAATGCTGCTGTTATCATAGGTGATGACAAGTTGCCCCGGGCCACACGCATCTTTGGTCCGGTTCCCCGCGAACTACGCGACCTGGGGTATGCCAAGATTATCAGTTTAGCCCCGGAGGTACTCTAAGATGTACAAGCAAGTATTTAAAATCCGGCTTAAAAAAGGTGACAACATCGTCGTCAGAGCTGGCAAATACAAGGGAAAAACCGGTAGCGTAGTTGCCACACATCCGTCTGAGAACAAGGTGACAATAGAAGGCATTAATGTCGTTAAAAAGCACGTTAAACCAAACCGCGCTAACCCCCAAGGTGGTATTATTGAGATTACTAAGCCGATGTGGGTAAGTAAAGTGGCGATTGTTGACCCTTCAACCAAGAAAGCCAGCCGCATTGGCTACAAACTTGACAAGCAGGGCAGCAAAGTCCGCGTATTCAAAAGCAGCGGCAAGGAGATTAAGTAATGCCCGCTAAGAAACCAACCAGCACCACTCGCCTGCGGGAACTGTATAAAAACAAAATTGCTGCTGAACTCAAGAAGGAGCTTGGCCTTACTAATGTTCACCAGGTACCGCAACTGGAGAAGATCACTTTGAATGTGGGTCTTGGAAAAGCTAAAGATGACAAAAAAGTGATTGAAGCAGCAGCTAATACACTACGGAAGATTACTGGCCAGGCGCCGATTGGGACTATCGCGAAACAATCCATAGCAGGTTTCAAGTTACGTGAAGGCAATAAAATTGGCCTTAAGGTGACCTTACGTGGTGACCGTATGTATGAATTTTTTGACCGCTTGGTTAGCATCGTACTGCCCCGTTTGCGTGACTTCCACGGTGTCAGTACCAAAGCCTTTGATCGTCAAGGCAACTTCAGCATCGGTTTGGTTGACCAATCGGTGTTTCCAGAATTGACTTTTGATGAAACAACGACTGCCCATGGTCTGCAAGCCGTCTTCACTATCAAATGTCAGAAGCCTGAGCACGCCAAAGCAATGCTCGCCCGATTGGGCATGCCGTTCGAAAAATCTGCCACGGCAGGTAATAATGAGAAGGAGGCCAACTAATATGGCTAAGAAATCAATCATCGCCCGTGACCTAAAGCGCCGCAAGATGCATGAAAAATATGCTGCTAAGCGTGTGGAACTCAAGAGCCTTGGCGATACGGTTGGTTTAGCAGCGTTACCCCGCAATTCCAGCCCCACCCGTCTCAAGAACCGGTGTGTCGAAACCGGCCGTCCTAGGAGCTATATGCGTACGTTTGGCCTGAGCCGTATTTCATTCCGTGAACATGCTGTAAAGGGCGAAATCCCTGGTGTAACTAAGTCAAGCTGGTAGAAAGGAAGAACAAGATGAGCAATATAGTTTCCACTGATCCAATCGCCGACATGCTGACCCGTATCCGCAATGCAATTAACGTTCGTAAGAACGAAGTTGTCATGCCACACTCCAAAGCCAAGGAGGCTGTAGCGACACTGCTAAAGAGCAGCGGCTTTGTAAGCGATGTTAAAGTTACTGATGCTACGATTGGCAAAACCCTGAAAGTCATCATAAATGGTGAGCATGAGAACGCGCGTATTACCGAAATTGTTCGTGTCAGTAAACCTGGCCGCCGTTACTACGTAGGCAGCAGTGAGATCCCCATTATTAAGCGTGGTCGTGGTGTGGTTATCGTTTCCACTTCAAAAGGCCTGATGACCGGTGCCGAAGCAAAGAAGCAAGGTGTGGGCGGCGAATTAATTTGTGAAGTATACTAACGAGTAAGGAAAATCAATGAGTCGAGTAGGAAAACTACCAATCAAGATCCCAAGTGGTGTGACAATCACTGTCGACCCCGATTTCGTAACTGTGGCTGGAGCCAAAGGAACACTCAAACAGTTCACGATGCCGAATATTACTGTAACTGTTGATGGCGACCAGGCAGTTGTGAGCCGCATCGATGACGAACCCGCGAACCGTGCTAAGCACGGCTTGATGCGTTCACTAGTCAACAATATGGTTAACGGTGTGAGCCAAGGCTTTAGTAAGCAGTTGGAGATTATTGGTGTGGGTTACCGTGTTGCAATGCAAGGTACCAACCTCAAACTTAATCTTGGTTTCTCGCATGACGTAGTGTATAAGCTGCCGCAAGGTATAGCCGCCACGATTGACCAGAACAAAGTTACTGTTTCTGGTATTGACCGTCAACAAGTTGGCCAGGTAGCTGCAGAAATTCGTGCACTTAAAAAGCCTGAACCCTACAAAGGTAAAGGTATTAAATACATTGACGAACGCATTCTTCGTAAAAGCGGTAAATCAGGTAAGGATAAATAGGTAGAGGCATGAACAAGTTAGCACACAAACTTCTCAACCGCAGCCTTCGCAAGAACCGTGTTCGTGCACGCGTTTCAGGCACGGCTGAACGCCCTCGCCTGAGCGTCCACATCAGCAACCGCCACATTAGTGCGCAGGTAGTTGATGACACAACAGGCAGGACCGTTGCTTTCATATCGACAGTAGACGTTAAGGCTGTTAAGGGTTCAATGGTTAAGCGCGCCGAGTGGGTAGGGACCGAGATTGCTAAAAAGGCTAAGACCACGAAGGTTACAAGCGTAGTTTTTGATCGTGGCGCTCACATTTATCACGGCCGTGTTCGGGCACTTGCCGAAGCAGCCCGTAAAGCAGGATTGGAGTTCTAAATAATGGCCGAGAATATAAATACAGAACAACGTCGCACAGGCGCAGATCGTCGTCCTAAGCGTCGTCCTGAGGTAGCCGCAGAAGAAAAACAGTTTGACGAACGTGTTGTACATATTGACCGCGTTGCCCGGGTAGTAAAAGGTGGCCGCCGTTTCCGCTTCCGTGCACTAGTAGTTGTGGGAGATCGTAAGAATCGTGTAGGTATTGGTATCGCGAAAGGTGCAGATGTAACTGCTGCGGTTACTAAAGCTACAGAAGTTGCCAAGAAGCATTTTATAACCGTATCAGTTAAGAACGGTACTATAGCGCATGAATCAGAGGCAAAAGTCGGGGGTGCCCGTATTCTCGTTAAGCCGGCTAGCGCTGGTACTGGTTTAATTGCAGGCGGAGTAGTACGTACAATTCTTGAGGTAGCTGGTATCCATAACATATTAAGCAAGTCACTTGGCTCAACCAACAAGGCAAATACTGCATACGCGACGATTGAAGCTTTGCGCAGTATCGTGCCTCGTGACCAGTGGATAACGGCTAAGGCTACTAAACCGGCTGATGCTGAGAAGAAAGCAAAAGCAAAAGTTATGAGTGAGGCTAAATAATGAAATACCATGAGCTAGAAACGAGCAGAACCAAAAGCCCGAAGCGTGTCGGCCGTGGTATTGCTGCAGGGCAAGGCAAAACTGCCGGACGTGGCACGAAAGGGCAGATGTCACGTACAGGTAGCAAAAAGAAGCCAGGTTTTGAAGGTGGCCAGAACCCTCTTATGCAGCGTTTGCCAAAATTGCATGGCTTCCGCTCTTTTAAAACGCCTGTTGAACTTGTCTATACTGGTCAACTTGACCAGTTTGCCGGCAAAGCTGTCGATACGGTTACGCTTGCTCAGGCTGGCATAATTAGTAACGCATTTGTTCGTGTTAAATTGGTGGTCAAGGGTGAAGTAACCAAGAAAGCAATCGTAAAATTGCAAGCTGCCAGTGAAACTGCAATTGCCGCTGTACAGAAAGCCGGAGGCTCTTTTGATAAAGTTGCGATGAATGCCCGTCCTGTAACAAAAGGCAACTCAGCCAAAGAGTAATCTTCAGGCAAGAACTATCTTCAAAACTAGACCTGATAACCCAGGCTTAGTTTTTGTGTAATCACGAGATTCTTCTACGTTAATATCCATACTTAACATTTATTAGGATTGCACCAATCTCGTCAATTACAGCTTGCTGGTTACAAAACAAACTTTATTATGTATACTTTGACGATATTGGGCTTAAGTAGGGTAGAATTATAGATATATGAACTGGAAGGTTATTTGGCGCTCCTTTGGGCACGCAGACATGCGCAAGCGTGTATTTGCTGCGATTGGTATTTTACTGATATTCCGTATCCTGGCACACATCCCTGTACCGATTAGCGACCCGCAGACCCTGAGACAAGTCCTGGAGAACATTTTCAATACCGCAGACACTCCTCAGTTGCTGAGCTTTATTAACATACTTTCTGGTGGTGCACTGGCTAACTTTTCGATAATGATTGCTGGTCTTGGACCGTACATTAATGCCTCAATCATCATGCAACTGCTCACGAAAGCTATCCCCAAGCTTGAAGCCTTGCAAAAAGAAGGGGAGTACGGCCAAAAAAAGATTAACCAGATGACCCGTATACTGACATTCCCTCTGGCTATCTTGCAATCCATTGGCGCTATTTACCTGATACGTCAGTCTGCCCAGCAAATTGGTGGCATTGGGGACATAACTGCTAATACTTCGATCCTGCAATGGGTTCTGATGGTTGCTGCTCTGACTGGCGGCTCCATGATGCTGATGTGGTTGGGAGAGCTTGTTACTGAACAGAATATCGGTAATGGTATATCACTGCTTATTACTGTAAGTATTGTGAGCAGCCTGCCCGCTGCTGTTGCAGGCATCTGGGGAGGTATATTTGATGGCACGAGCCACTGGCCTGTACTGGGGATGACATTACCAGTCAACAGAGGAGGTTTGATATATGCGCTTATTCTACTTGCTGTTGTGTTAATTGTGACGTGGCTTGTCGTTATGCTGAACGAAGCGGCACGGCGTATAACTATCAATTACGCCAAACGTGTCCAAGGTAACCGCATTTACGGCGGTGTCACAACTATATTGCCGGTTAAACTGATCACGGCTGGCGTAGTGCCGATCATATTTGCTGTTGCGTTTTTGAGCGTACCGCCATTCGCCGGACAAATACTTTCCAGCAATAGTAGCGAACGATTAGCAAGCATAGGACAAGCTCTGGGCACTTGGTTTCAGCCTCCGACTACAGCAACTTTTGCTCTAGGGGGTATAGAACCATACCTATATCCGTTGGCCTACTTCCTGCTCGTGTTCACGTTCACCTTCTTTTATACCAGTATTACGTTCAATAGTAGGGAGATTGCAGAAAACCTACAGAAGCAAGGTGGCTTTGTGGAAGGGGTGCGTTCGGGCCATCGTACCGAAAAATACTTAAGCAAGACGGTAAACCGGCTGACATTATTTGGGGCAACAGCACTCGGTTTACTTGCGATGGCACCGATTATAGCCCAAGCTTTTGTGACTACCAGCATCGCCATTGAAGGCACAAGTGTCCTGATCCTTGTCGCAGTATCGCTTGAGACGCTACGCGCCTTAGAGTCTAGAGCGCTTATGATCACCTATGACCAATACTCTGACCCCTCATTTTTTGCTGACACGGACAAGGATGATAGTACTAGTGGCAAGAAACGACTTCTCAGCCTGATACCGTTTAAGCGTACTAAAAGTTCTTAAACTCTTATAACAAGTATTGTAATTCATTTATAGAGCTGATATAATTAACCCTTGTTATCTATTTATGGCTAATAAAGAAGTTATTGAGTTGACGGGGACAATCATTGAGACCTTACCAGGTACTCAGTTTCGCGTCGAACTCGAGAACGGCCATCAAATAATAGCTCACGTCGCTGGGAAAATGCGTAAACATTACATACGTATTGTGCCCGGAGACAGCGTGACGGTTGAGTTGACC
>JBGTMJ010000027.1:0-14389 GCA_041743655.1 Saccharimonadales bacterium (SeqCode)
GCTCTTTGAAACACCTAATATTATGATGGGTATTGCCGACGTATGCTTCCGACAGATCAGCCCAGCGTTTCGTCTTAGGGAACGTAATAGTGGCAGAACGTTGCTCAAAGTCAGCAGGCCGTAACCTAGCATACTGCTCGCGGAGTGACCTGTTCCAGGCCGGCGATTCGACCATCAAGGCAGCCGCGTATATATGAGTGGCAGCCTCGTGTTTCAGCATGGAATCAAGTGAACGATATCCAAGACGTCGCATAACGTTCTTGGGAGCTTTCTTTTTAAGCAATCTTTTGGCTGCAGTAGCCTTGAGCGCAAAACAGGTTGTTGTTCCATGAGTCTGCAGAAACGTCTGAATATGGCTCAACATATCCGTTGTTGTGGCATCTTGCTTGATCCCAAGGCTACTACGTACTATATCGTCGTCGCGCCCAAGTCTGGTTTTTAGTGCACTATACAATTCAGGGCCTGTTGTGTCTTGCGGGTCAAGATTCAGCTCCGCAATCTTTAACCGAGCCAGTTGGACAAGCTCAGAGCTCATACGAATATCTGCCCCAGGCTGGCCGCTTGCTTTCTCAAGTTCCTGGATGCTCTGGCTAAATAGCGGCTGCGGTGCCCCAAGCGCTAGCGATAAATATCGTGTCATTTATAAGTAGATTACCACAAGCGTCATAGCCTGCACTAGCCTGCCTGGATATAAAACAGCCTTAGAGAAGCTATTAAAGAATGCCAAGCTACAAATGATACATCGGCACGCGGGATGTGTCTGTCCGATGCGCAAACTGAGTGGGGCTCCAGCTCCTATATAGATTTGCTGTCAATCGGGACATTCATTCGGACAATCCTTCTTGGCAGTCGGTGCAGCTCTTAAGAGCGGTTGTCTCTAGCCAAGACGCTTCGGATGGTAGCCCGCTGGAGCATGGTGCAGCCATTGGAGCAATTGCTTTTCCGTTAACAGTCCTGCCTGAGCGCCGACATCTTGGACAACGCTCATGGAGTTGATAGGTGCCCAACGCAATGCATCTTCAAGGCTCAAACCCTTAGCAAGCGCAGCGACCAAAGTCGAAGCAAACGCATCACCTGCCCCTGTCCTGTCTACTGGTGCGGCTGGATCGGGGTACAAGGGCATTGAGAAACGCTCCTGACCATCGGAAGCATAAGCGCCATCTGGCCCATCAGTAATAATAACTATGCGTGGACCTAAGTCATGGAGATGGTCAAACAAATCATGCATATCTTCATGGTTGCCCCCGCCTACCAAAACTGCCTCTTCACGATTAAGGATCAGCACTTCGGAACGCTGGTAAATACTGCGCAGCCGCTCCGTACCAGCCTTCATCTGAAAAGTTCCGGGCTGAAATGCCAGCCGGATGCCCGGATTCTTTTCCAGCCATTCAGCAACCTGGTCGTGATATGCAAGGGCATGTTCGCTTATTGAGCTAAAGTAGATCCAGCGAGGTGTTTCAGTAGCATGAAGGTGTGGCCAGTGATAATCGTATTCTTGATGCTTAATAAGGATGGTACGTTCATCTTTATACCACAATATGTAATGGTAATTGCTTTTTTTGCCTGGATTAACCCTAATAAACCGGGTATCAACCTGATTATGATGCAGTGCGGCAATCATATCACGTCCTTCCTGATCACCACCAACGTTGGTTACGAAGCCCGACCTAAGGCCCAAACGCGCAAACGCAACCGCTGCATTGCTGGCATTGCCTACTCCTTGTACCACCTCAACATGGTCAAAAGGTATTTTAGTTGCAAAGGGCATAATCAGCCATTGATTATCTTTATCGTCCTTCTGGACATGCGCCTGGTTATCCATCAACTTAATAAACGCATCGGTAACTACATCACCAACACTTAATATGTCTATTTGGCCCATCCCTACTCCCACACTACGTTTTCTATATTGTGCACCACTTCAGCTCCATCTACAAGTCCTGACTGTGTGACACAAACGGCCCATCTTGTAGTGCAGCTTCATCGAGTTTGCCATTCGCAGCGTCCTTTGCTAACTCCAACTGACGTCGGAAGATAGCCTGCGCCGCGTTAATATCGTCTTGGTCCTTGGCCCAGGCCTTAAGCACCGTATCTTGTAGCGCCCTAGAGTATGAGAAGGTAACACCCCATGGATGAGGGCCACGCTGTGCAATGCGGTTGAGATTCATAAACGCGTCTTTGGAAGTCTGGCCACCACTTAAAAAGACAACGCCACCAAGTTCGTGCGGCACATGATTATGCAGCACACGAACCGTACGCTCAGCAACTTCATCATGATTGATTGGTACGCCAGAATCTTTGCCGGGGAGAACCATGCTTGTCTTTAGTATCGCTCCTGGCAAATACACGCGGAATGCCCGCATTGTTTGGAACAGAATGTCGGAGGTGCGGGTTAAAGCTATTTCACATTGCTCGATACTGTGATTACCATCCAACAATACTTCCGGCTCAACAATTGGTACTATATTGCTTTCCTGGCAAATGCGGGCATAGCGACTCAGCATATACGTATTAGAACCAATACATTCATCAGTCGGCATGCCATCGCCAATGGTAATGACTGCACGCCATTTGGCAAATTTGGCTCCAGCCGCGGCATAGGTCGCCATGCGCTCCGTGAGTCCATCCAGACCCTGGGTAGTTTTTTCTCCTGGAAAGCCAGGCAGGTCAATCAAGCCCTTATCAACTTTAATGCCTGGCATAACGTGATGATTTTTTAAGTATTCTCTAAAGACCTGCCCATGTCCGGTACTCTGCCAGAATGTTTCATCAAATAGGATGGCACCGCTTAAAATATCTTCCGAACCTGGGGTCGTTAACAATAGATCACGGTACGCCCGTCGATTCTCCTCAGTGCTTTTTACACCGACAACCGTAAAGCGCTTTTCACAGCTGGCATTACTCTCGTCGGCAGCAAGCAGCCCTTTACCGGGTGCAACAAGACTCTTAGCAGTACGTTCTAGTAATTCATTATCCATGATAGCTACACCCACCTTATACTTTTTTCTTACTTAACGTTTCGTGTGCCAGTAGCGCAATGTGTGTTGCGGTCAAGCCAAAGTGTTCAAAAAGCTCCGCCGGAGTACCCGACTCACCGAATTCATCATGCATACCAACGCGCTTCATAGGCGTAGGCAATTCTTCACCAAGTAGCTCAGCAACCGCCCCACCCAAACCCCCATTAATCTGCGCTTCTTCAGCTGTGACGACTGCGCCTGTTTTTCGGGCACTTGCGAGAATTGTCTCAACATCAAGTGGCTTAATGGTAGGTACGTGCACGACTTCGGCTTCTACGCCGTCTTTGCGAAGGATGTCAGCAGCCACAAGCGCATGATAGGTCATAGTGCCCGTTGCAATAAGTGTCACGTGCTTGCCAGGCAGAAAGACATACGCTTTGCCAATTTCGAAAGGAGTTTTGCTTGTAGTGAAGATTGGGGTGCCTTCGCGGGCTAAGCGAATATAATTAGGCCGCTTGTCGGTAGCCATAGCCAGCGTTGCTTTTTCCGCCTCGACACCATCACATGGTGCAAGCACCACCATATTGGGGAGCGCGCGCATCAGCGCTATATCTTCAAGCATTTGATGTGTAGCACCATCTGGCCCAACGCTGAGTCCGGCATGTGAACCAACAATTTTAACGGGCCGGTCATTCAGGCAAATCGTAGTACGGATTTGTTCCCAGTTACGCCCAGGGCTGAATGCTGCATAGCTACTGACAAACGGGATTTTACCCATTGCTGCCAGGCCCGAACCAACTGTTACCAAGTTCTGCTCACCAATACCTACTTGTATGAACCGCTCTGGAAAAGCGTTGGCAAACAAACTCATCTTGGTACTGTCAGTCAGGTCAGCGCAAGCGCCGACCACATTCTCGTTGCGTTTCGCAGCTTCAAGCAAGCCGCGTGCGAAGCCGACACGGATAGGCTCCTGCTGGATATCTTTTGCCCGCACATCGTCAATAAGATGCATATCCATGTTAATCGGCCTCGCTTCTGATCTTACCCTTAAGCGTCTGTATCTCTTTGAGTGCACGCTTTGCCTGTTCATGATTAGGGGCTACACCATGCCAATGGAAATCATATTCCATGAAATCGACGCCTTTTCCAGGAATGGTGTGCGCCAGAATGCACACCGGTTTTTCCACGATAGCTTTAGCCATGCTACAGGCATCAATGACCGCCTCAACATCATTGCCATCAATCTCTAAAACATGCCAGCCAAATGCTTCCCACTTGGCCCGCAAGTCTTCTAACGGCATCACCACTTCAGTTGGACCATCGATCTGAATATTGTTGCGGTCAACTATTGCTATAAGGTTACTCAGTTTGTATTTACCAATCAACATGGCTGCTTCCCAAATATTACCCTCGTTCAGCTCACCGTCACCGGTGGTAACATATACCCAACGATGTTGCTGTTTGTTCATACGTAACGCCAAAGCCATTCCCGCCCCTTGACTCAGACCGCACCCTAGCGGGCCGCTCGTGTTTTCGAGTCCTGGTATGCTCTTACGCTCCGGGTGTCCTTGCAGTCGGGAACCGAACTTCCGCAGCGTCCACAGCTCCTTGCGGTCGAGATAACCAGCATGAGCCATGGCTGCATAGCGTACCGGGCAAGTATGGCCATTACTCTGGATAAGAATATCCCTTTCTTCCCAGTCCGGATTGCTAGGGTCATGCTTTAGAATACTAAAATACAGGGCGGTAAAAATATCGGCTTGGCCCAACGATCCACCCGGGTGGCCGCTGCCAGCCAACTCCAGCATCTTGATAATATCCTGTCGTATATCGTCAGCTTTCAGTTCCAGTTCTTCCGTAGAATACGTTTGCCTCATACGCCCCTATAGCTCATGTTTATTATTTATTTTAATAGTACACTAAACTGCTTACCCTTGTTACTAAAAACTATACCAAGGACCTGGCAAGCATGCCATATGCCATACGCGGGTCGGATGCGTGTTGGATAAACCCACCAACATTCAGTACATCGACACCACCCAAGACTAGGGTTTTGGCGTTAGTAGTATTGATACCTCCATCCCAGCCAATTTCAAGCTGAGGCTTCAGCCCCCGGAGCTGCTTTACTTTGCTTAAGAGCGATACGTCAGCTTGTCCGCCGAAGTGGCCCAGGTCACCGGAAAATACTAATACGTAATCAATCCAACCAAGCGCTGGACGTATGAGCTCAACAGGAGTTTCAGGCTTAAGTGCGACACCTACTTCAATACCACGACGACGCATTAGTTCTGCAAACGGCACAAAGTTACCGTCAGCTTCAGCGTGCACAATTATCATCTGTGGTCCTAAGCTTAAGATCGTTTTGTAATGCTCAAATGGCTTCTGGTACATGATATGCAGATCAGCCCGGACACCGCCCGGCCACCATACCTGATCCATAGGTATGGTCTTGGTAGGTGCAAACATACCGTCGGTAAGGTCAATATGCATCCGGCTGGAAAGCTGGGTAACCCGTACGACCTGTCGCTTGTACTCCTCAGGCATGCTGGCTAAGACCGTGGGGCAAATCATTGCGGCCACTACCGAACTTCCTCTCTCATACCAGGTCATCCAGCTCACGGATGCGCCGCTTGAAACGTGCGGCACCGGCAAAAGGTGCTGCTAGCCAGACTTCTGCTAATCTTACGGCCTCGGCAGCATTAATATACCGTGCTGGCAAACACAGCACGTTACTGTCATCGTCGTTCCTGGAGGTCCGCGCCTCAGATGTATCCCACACCAGACTTGCCCGTATACCTTTAAAACGATTTGCCGCCATACACATGCCCTGGCCGCTACCGCAAATGAGCACGCCCCTTGGATCAGAATCATCACTTGCCTGCATAGCCCGAACGACCCGCTCAGCGAATACTGGAAAATCATCCTCTGGTTTACGCTTTTTATCTCCTTCGTCAACGATTTCATACCCAACGCGGCTTAAAGCTTCGCTAAGCTTTTTCTTTAAATCAAAGCCGTTATGGTCCGCACCAATATAAATCTTCATTCTAATGTTCCATTATAAACATAATCAAAATGAAACGCACGGCTTATTTTGGTGCTAAGTTGCGAGATTCTAGAGTCAGGATGCTATTTACTAAAGTGAGTTTTAGTACGGTCAAGCCACAGGCTGGCCTTGTTAAATACTCCCCCGCCAAATGCCAGCAACGATGCTGTGATTGCATATTGGTGTAACGCATTGTCCAGCCAACGGTCAAGACGCCTGGCATAAGGTTCGAACCAGTGCCACGCCCGTGCTATCCCAATCGCTAACCTCAAACACAGAGCTATAGCGGTATACACAACAACGCGGGTGGCCAGTTTGACACTCGCACTACAAGCCTGTACGTACCGGCGGATGGCAAAAAAGAGTATCTGGTCAAATTGCAAACCTTGGTGTGGGTGTGATTGCAGAAGTGGGTGCGCAATAGGGGTATAAACAGTCGGCCTCTTTCTTCTGGCGGCGATGCGTGGACGCTTATTACGGAACAAGCCAACAACGCTACGCCGTAAGGATAGGCAAATAGCGACTATAAACACTCCTGTCAGCAGCAGATATGTTTCATTAGAGGTAAGAGACCTTTCGGTACCGGGTATCGCGCCAACAGTGAAGAAAGCAATGAACGCGTTCATTATACTTGGTACGCCTAATAGCAACCATAGTTCTATGATGGCTAGGCCTATGACTAACAGCTTGATAACGAGAGGGTACACGGATGACATACGCATGTATGCCCCTATAATACTCTAAAATCTCTATTACAACAAATTAGTATATTTATCAATAATATTGTACTTACTTGGGAGATTTCTCGTGTAGCAGCCTGCCTGTATCGGCTACGACTTCAACCAGTCGGTTACTATAACCCCATTCATTATCGTACCAGGCAACTACCTTCAGCATAGTATCGCCGATTACTGCTGTTAGTTTGAGGTCGACAATCGCTGAATGGCTGTTACCGATAAAATCGCTACTAACCAGCTCTTCCTCTGTTACGCTAAGCACGCCTTGGTAGTAAGGTTCAGCAGCGGCTTTCTTAAAAGCTTCGTTTACTTCCTCGACGGTAACTTTACGTTTCGTAATAATAACGAAATCACTTAAAGAGACTACCGGGGTAGGTACGCGCACGCTTAAGCCCCCAAATATGCCCTTTAGCGCAGGCAATGCCTGGGCGGCGGCAATCGAAGCACCCGTAGTAGTAGGTACTATATTCTCTGCAGCACTGCGTGCTTCACGCAAATCCTTGGCTGGCGCATCCTGTAAACGTTGACTGGCAGTATAGCTGTGTATTGTAGTCATCATAGCTTTTTCGATTCCGAAACGACTTTCAACTACTGCTGCTACTGGTGTAATACAATTTGTGGTACAAGAAGCGTTGCTTATAATGTCGCTGGCGTCGTCAGCGCTCAAGGCCTCTTCGTTTACGCCCAGTACCACTGTTGTGGCACCATCGCCTTTAGCCGGCGCACTGATGACAACCTTTTTGGCACCTGCATCAATGTGAGCACGCGCTTTTGCCGGATCAGCAAAGAATCCTGTTGATTCAATGACCACATCGACGTTCATATCTTTCCACGGCAAAGCGACAGGGTCTTTTTCGGCCAGAACACGGATGGGCTGGCCTTTGACGATAATATTCTGGTCGTCATAGCCAACCTCGTACTGATAATTGCCGTAGTTGCTGTCGTGTTTAAGCAAATGTGCCAGTGTCTTTGTATCGGCAAGATCGTTAATCGCGACTATCTCAAGATCGCTCCGTTCCAGAGCTACCTTAAAAGCGTTGCGCCCTATCCTACCAAACCCATTAATTGCTACCCGTGTCTTCATGCGTGATATCCCTGTCTTTTAAAAGCATTAGTAAAATGACTAACCATATTGTACGAGTTAGTATTATCCAGTGCAACACCGAAGTCAGGATAGCCAGCCGCTGTCGCGATCCCGGCCTACTGTGACTGCTTATAACGGGCAATTGCTTCTTGGATAATAATTTTTGCCGCTTCTGTGTCGCCCCAACCTAGCACTTTAGTACTGCCCGGTTTCTTAAGGTCCTTGTAGCGTGCAAAGTGATGGGCAATCTGCTCTTTCCAGCGTTCACCAAGATCATCAAGCGAATTAATACGGTCACCTGTGTTGCGATCATCAGCCGGAACAACAACTACCTTATGGTCGGCGTCACCGTTATCTTCAAAATTCAACACACCGATAACCTTAGCCTCCAGATATATACCAGTCGGCAATGGCTCGTCAGTAACAATCAATGTATCCAGCTCATCGCCGTCTTCGTCAAGCGTCTGCGGGATGAACCCATAATTGGTTGGCTTGGCAAAAATGCCAGGTTCTACGCGGTCCAACATAAATGCCGCACGCTGCCGGTCCCACTCAATTTTTAACATTGATCCTTTAGATATTTCGACGACCGTGTAAACGAGGCCGTTCTGATAGTCACCAGGTGTAAGTATTTGGTTAAAATCAGCCATACTAGAGCTCCTTACTGTCCATAATTTGTAGTTTGTTTCACTTATATTGTACACTACAGATTAAGAAACTATGGGCTCCCGTACAAAAACAGGCATCATTGGACACAGGGGTGCTGCCGGGCTAGCACTGGAAAATAGCCACGCCAGCCTTGTTGCCGCCATGGAACACGATATTGACGCTATTGAATTCGACGTACGGCGTACTCAAGATGGCAGGCTTGTGGTTCTACACGACAAACACACTGGCCGCATTGCTAAACAGAAAACCGTGGTCAAGCTAAAAACCCTAGCCCAGTTGCAAGCAATTAGACTCAATAATGGCCAGCATATACCCTCACTAGAAGAAGTGCTGGAACTTATTGGCAACAAAATGCCGGTGGTCATTGACATCAAAGATAAGAACTCAGCTAACGAGCTGCTACGCGTTATAGAGCGTTACCCGCACATACCAGTCAGCTTCACATCATTAAGATACAAAGAATTGGAAAAACTGCATAAAACCCGCCCCGACCTCCCCATATTTGTGCGTGACCTCTTCAACCCTTTTGAGGTGGTGCATACAGCCCGTCAGATGCATGCCGAAGGTATTAGCCTTAATATGTGGCTTATGAATCCTCTGACTTATTTTCTTGCCAAACGCCGTAACTTAGAAATCCGTGTCTACACAGTTAACTACACCGCTCTTGGCCGCGTTTTGCAAAAGCTATATCCAGGTATCGTACTGTATACCAACCATCCGGAACGATTCGTCAGACATGCATGAATAGCACTATCCGGCATCAAACCTTTTTAATCGTGTTTACGCCCATGTTCTTCAAGATATTCTCGTAGGCGTAAAGCGGCTGTGGCGCCTTCGCCTGTAGCCGATGCAATCTGCATGGTTGCACCAGACCGCACGTCACCCGCAACGAACACACCAGGCATGGAAGTTTCCAGCCTTTCATTGCTTTTTATTAAACCTATTGCGTCCAAATCAATAGGTGAAGTCTGCAGGAAGCCAGTATTAGGTTTAAGTCCGACAAATACGAAAACGCCATCTGTCGAAAACGCCACCTTTTTACCCGTAAGCTTGTCGGTGCCGATAACCTTCGTTACCTTGCCATCTTCGCCTACAATTTCGTCAGTGGTAATATTAAGGTGGACGGTGATTTTGTCGCTATGCTTCTCAGTGAGTTCATGCTGCAGGATCTCAGACGCACGCATACTGTCCCCGCGAACCAGCAAATCAATGTGGGACGCAAACCGTGTCAAGAATATCGATTCCTGTACTGCTGAGTTCCCGCCACCAACCACAACTAACCGCTTATCACGGTAAAACGCCCCGTCGCAGGTAGCACAATAGTGTACGCCGCGCGCATAGTATTCCTTCTCGCCAGGAACGCCGATCTTTTTGTAGTCGCTGCCAGTCGCAATGAGTACTGCCTTAGCATACACGTCGCCTTCGGTAGTCTCTAGCTTCTTATATTTCCCTTCGTCGACAATTTTAGTAATCTCACCCAGTTCAATCTTGGCACCGAAACGTTCTGCCTGCTCACGCAAACTATCCGCGAAATCCAGCCCGGCAACGCCTTTAGGGTATCCCGGATAGTTATCTATCCAGTCGGTGACAGCCGCCAATCCACCCACAACTCCACGCTCGAACAAGGTGGTTTCTATATCTTCACGGGTCGTATAAATCGCGGCAGTCAATGCTGCGGGACCAGCCCCGATCATGACTACGTCATGTATCTTTCTTGCGCTAGTCTCTTCTGGTGCAACTTGCGTCATGTTTTACCTACGCTACAGCTGGAGCCAGCTTAGCGAGATTATAGCCAACAACCACTTCACGTGTATCGTCTTGCTTGGTAACGATAGTCACCGGCACAGTACTTACGCCGCTCAACGCTGTAGCCTCAGCCTGACGTTCAGGGTTCTGATCCAGGTTAACTTCACTGTATGTGACACCTTTAGCACTTAGATACTTCTTGACCATTCTGCAGTAAGCGCAGGTGTTAGTGGTGAAAATTGTGACGTTTTTTGGCATATCCCCTCCGATTATGATGTTTTGTTTTTTAGCGTACTAATCATTATATAGCGTTCTATCGCTTTTGTCTCGCACTACATATTGTGTTTTTTACGTTATTTGGCGATTGAATGCAATGTTATATCAAACACAAGGCCAGCATCCGCTGGAATACCTGAACCGGCTGGTGGGTTAGAGCCATACGCTTGGACAGCAGGTATGAGCAAGCGACGGACTCCGCCAACCTGCATACCCACCAAGCCATCCCGCCATCCGGGAATGACCTGGCCGAGGCCAAACGATACTGGCTGGCCGGTATCAAGCGAGCTCTGGAAGACCACACCTGTAGCAGCAACAGCGCCAGTATAGTCAACGGTCACAGTATCACCCGCTTTTACCGCTTCTCCGGTACCTGGCTTTGTATCAATAGCTTCGAGCTTGTCTATATTTGCGATCGGTGTAAAGTTATCCATTTTTTTCCCTTCTGATGGCTTCTTATCTTGTTGACTGGTAGTGGTTGTAGTAGCTGTTTTATTAGTTTTGCTTTCCTGTATGATCTGCCATATAAGCATAACGCTTACCCCTACAGTAGTGATAAGAAATGTGCACACTATCACCAACGCAATAACTCTGTCCCTAGTACGAACCATAATGCAATTTACCCTTTCCCTGCCATACCGGCATGTAGCTTATCATAATTGTTGAGTAACTCGACTGGCGTTTGCGGGAAACCGCGCGTTTGCGCATGTACTAAAGCTTCGTGCAGTACTCCCGATCGGAACTGCAAGCCTCTAAAGTCGTGGGTAGTGACCCACATTGGTACGTACACGTTACCCGCAAGACTATCCTTTGCTTCTTCTGCATCGGCAGCAATATGGGGCTCATCACCTTCTGCCTGGCACAGGAATATGTGTTGCGTCCCATACTGGGGGCTAGCAGCTTCGACAAAAACCAGTTTGCTGTCCGTGACCGTAAACCCAGTCTCTTCCAACAATTCCCGTTTGAGCGCTTCCTCTGCTGTTTCACCAACGTCTATACCGCCCCCAGGCAATGTGTAGTACTTATCGCCGAACTTATTACGGCGCATAACCAATATATGTCCATCACGTATGATGATCGCCCTCACAGCCTGCCTCATGACTCATTAATTATAGCAGTATCGAAAGTAATTTTAAAAATCAGTTGCATGCCAGTTAATTGCGTGTCGCTCTAAGGTTATAGAAAAGTAATGTCTACGGAGTTATATTGGAAAATATTTTGACTTTGGTGCATATGTATGTTATATAGTATATAACTACGGCTAAGGAAACTTATGACAGACATTGAGATACGTATTTTAAAAAAGCATTTAGGGTTTGGCAGGAAAGGTGTAGTCAAGGCGTTTGCTGAACAATTTCCGGGGATTTTAGGATCTATTTTGAAAGTCGATCCGAGTGAGATTACTCAGTCGGTTACTGCAAGCTATGACTTAGGCAGGACACCGGATGCCAGTATATTCATTCGTACAGATGAGGTAAGTACGAACAAGCTCTTTTGGACTCGAGAGGCAATAGAACGCCGCATTGATCACAAATGCGAATTGCCAGGATGGGACGTTAATCTGTTCTTGTACCGAATTGGCAAAGAGGCTTGTTCAGCGGCAGGTTTCCGTTGCAGTGTGCCATTTGATCAGATGACTATCTAAGCTGGATTAAAGCCTTCCGGCGCCGTATTTTTCTTTCGCTGCGGCAGCTACCTGGTCGAGTAATCGGTTCACTTCGTTATCAGTCAGCGTTCGTTCATACGAGGCGATTGAAAGACGGAAAGTTATCTGTTTATGATTCGGGTCTTCCTGACGCTTATATATATCGAGCGGGCTCAGCGTATGGATTGTCTGGTCAGGGCGGTTCTGTTGCAAATGGTCTTCTATATAGTGTGCCAGCTCCTGGTACGGCAGATCTGCGGTAACTCTCAGGCAGATATCCTGCTCCAATTTAGGGAAACGGGGCAAAACGGTATAGCTGGACCCGGGTTTACGCACAGCGAGCAATTGTTTAAGCCTGATTTCAAAGCCCGCCGAGTAACGTGGTAGTTTTAAGTTTTTAACCACCGCTGCGCGGTACTCGCCAACGATGCCAAGAATGACGTCACTATCCTTAACACCTACTAAAGCTGAACGGCGATGGTCAAAAGGCTTTACCATAGGATACTGCAGGTCTTCAGTGACCGGTGCATAGTACAGCGTAATGCCAAACTGGCTGGCCAGAAATGCAAGGTATTTCTTTGCCGCAAAGAAAGCAGCTCCGCCCTTGTCCTGTGCTATCTTGTTGTCGGCAGCTATTGTCAGGGCAAGTATCTCGAACTCCTCCGGTAATTCGTCATGTTGTTCGGGCAGATGTAGCTTGTTATGCGTCCTACTCAGTTCAAAAAGGACAAATTCATCGTAACCCGCCTTGATATTGGGGTGTACTTTTTCAAGCAGGCTCGGTGTCAGGCTCATGCGGTAATACTGCAAGCCAGGGCTTAAGGCGTTACTTATCTGGAAAGCCAGGGCTGTGTCCTGCCCGACCTTATCGAAGAGATCGCCATGCACGAACGTGTAAGAAAGTACTTCGTTGGCACCGGCTTTATGGAGAATGCTCCTGACAGCTGCCTTCAGTTCTAGCAAATCATCTTTTGGCGCAGGTGTAAGGTCACGTTTTGGTAACTCTAGTGGCAGACGGTCGAATCCATACAACCGGCCAACTTCTTCAACCACATCTTCGGGTATGGCAATGTCGGTACGCCAGAAAGGGGCCTTCACTGTCAGCTCATTGGCATTCAGCTCAACCCTAAACTCAACGTTACCGAGCAGTCGGGCCATAACATCAGTAGATAAGTCAAAGCCGAGCCGCGCAGTAATAAACTCACGGGTCACAGTAACGGGAGCATGCACTGACCCACGCTGCAATACTTCAGCTGGAAGGTGATTGTCATCCACCAGTACGCCAGCCAGTTTACCGCCTGCAAGCTGTGTAATATCTTCGGCAATCCGGGTTATAACAGCAACATTTTGAAGTGGACTCTGGCCTTTGTTGAAGCGGGCCACGGCATCTGTGAACAATCCATTGGCCATTGACGTCCGTCGGATGGAATACATATCAAAATTGGCACACTCCAGAATAATATTCTTAGTGTTTGCGTCTACTTCCGTAGTGCCACCACCCATAACGCCACCTACTCCAATAAGTTTATCTTTGGTAGCAATCATGATTGCTTGGTCACGGGGTTCAACTTCCTTACCATTCAAGAGGCTAATTTTTTCGCCTGGCTTCGGATACCGCACCACAATTGTTGCATGTTCTGCGTCATTGTCCTGGGCAACAACTTTATCATAGTCATAGGCATGTAACGGCTGGCCGGTTAGAGCCATATAGTAATTAGTAAGGTCAACAACATTATTAATCGGCCGGATACCGAGACGGTTTAAGACAACTTGCAGCCACACCGGGCTCGCTTTGACAGTCACGTCACTCATAGGCACAACCACAAAACGAGGCACCAGTTCTGGTAACTCATTGTGTACTTCAACCTGCAAGCTGTCTTCAGTCGTGGGAGCAACAACATCATGTCGATACCAATCCGGACTTTTGAACTGCTGGCCTTGTATACCGGCAATTTCGCGGGCTATACCCAGCACCCCAAAACAATCGGGACGATGGGTAAACATCTTGTTTTCCATGTCAATCACCACATCGTCACGTAAACCAAAGGCATCCGCAAAGTACGTACCAGGAACGATTGTAACATCCTCAACCTCAAGGATTCCTTCATGCTCATCACTAATCGCCAGTTCACGAGGGCTGGCCATCATGCCATTGCTTACGACTCCCCGGAAATCACGCGCTTCAAGCACAAAAGGGTCTTGGCTGTCATACGTGCTTGGTACGGTTGAACC
>JBGTMJ010000028.1:0-12076 GCA_041743655.1 Saccharimonadales bacterium (SeqCode)
CGCAGTATAAAGTTGTACAACTATATCTCGCCCTTGGAACCCAATGGGACTGGTCACCTTGTACCCATCAATCTCTATGCCAACAAGCGCGCTATTTACCAGGCGCACCTCAACATCCTTACCGCCAAGCTCCCATGATAATTGCTTTTTGGCCTTTGCTTCAGCCCGCTTTTGTACAAGCCTGATAATGGTTTCCACTTCGGCTAAATCAAGTGCTTTGTCCGGGTTCTTACGCGTAACTCTGACTGTTGTTGTCGTGCCCTTAACCAACTCACCAGCGATACCAATAACCGCAGTTCTAACACTTACTCCTGCTTGCTGCTCAGCCTCATTCAATGCTTGGTCGCAGTTCGCAACAACACTCGCTATGTCAGCAATCGCGCCAGCCTGCATATCGCTTAAGTTCTGATGCGCCCTACCGACACCAATGATTTCAACATTCTCATCCTTTACTTCACCCACGAGAGCTTTGATGAATTCTGTACCAATATCCAACGCAACAACATACTGCGTCTTTTCAGTCGCCTTTGCTCTCTGGGTAACCTTCGCGTTGACCTCGTTAACTTTGCTGGCAACCTTGCCAGCAACGGTCTGGCCTAACGTTTTGAATGTATCAAGCATAATCGAGTTCAATTATACCACGCCGTACTTGGGCGCAGATTCTATTGCAGGACTGCCTTAATGCGCCTAACACCTGCAGAAGACGCTTCTTCTTTCAGGATCTTGAAACGCTTGCCATCTTCTTTAAGCGTCCCGGTACGTTGTACGTGCGGTCCGCCACAAATCTCACGCGAATAGTTTTCTCCGTCCGGGTCACCAATAGTGTAAATCTTGACCTTGTCGCCATAGCGGTCACCAAAGGCACCAAGCACCTTACCCAATACTTCGCTGGTAATTTCTTCGCGCCAGCTAACTGGCCAGTCTGTATCAATTTGTTCGTTCACAATCCGCTCAACTTCGGCAATTTGTTCGGGCGTAACTTTTTCCGGGTGACTAAAGTCAAAACGCAGACGCTCGGCAGTTATGTTGCTGCCACGCTGAATAATATGATCGCCAAGCACGATCCTGAGCGCCTTATACATCAGATGTGTTGCGGTGTGATATTTGGTCGTAGTCTCTGAATGGTCAGCCAAACCCCCTTTAAAAGTTCCCTTTGATGCAGTTTGAGAACGCTTGCGCTGATCATTCATAAGCTCTTCGAAGCCCGCACGTAGCTTCGTCGGTTCCAGAGTGTTAATACCTCTCTTATATGCCTCCTCAACAGCCAGTTCGTATGGAAAGCCATAGGTATCATAAAGAGTAAATAAGTCCTTACCGTCCATGACATGAAAATCCTGAGCATCTTGTCCTGCTCCTAGATCTCTTTGCGCAACTAGCTTATCGAACATATGCAGACCTTTGCGCAAAGTTTGGCGGAAAGCTTTTTCCTCACGTATGAGAATATTGATTACATCTTGTTCACGCTCTGCAACTTCTGGGAAATCGGCCTTGTAGAGGCTGGCTACCACAGGAACAACCTGTTCACAGAGTCCTTGTTCAATACCTAGCTCGAAGGCAAAGCGGATAGCGCGGCGCAGCAAACGGCGCATGACATAGCCTTGGGCCTTATTACTCGGTATCACGCCATCAACAGCCAGGAAAGTTGCACCACGAAGATGGTCGGCAATAACCCGCATGCTTTCCGTGTGATTGTCGTACTTCTTCCCAGATAATACTTCAAGCTTTTCGATAATCGGCCACAGGATACTGATCTTAAACACGTCCGGGTTATTGATTGCTGCGGCTGCCAGACGTTCCAAACCTCCACCAAAGTCCACGTTACGCTTAGGCAATTTGTCAAAGCCCGCATCGGTCTTGATATATTCCATAAACACACTGTTACCAATTTCCATGAACTGACCGCAGTCACAGTTGGGATGACAGAACTCACCATACCGTTTCTTCTCGGCATCATCATGATCACGTTCGTAAAAACGATAAAAGACTTCACTATCCGGACCGCCAGGCTCGCCGACAGGCATGTCTTCAATTTTCCCTGCCCTGCACCACCAGTTTTTGCTGGCATCATAAAAGAAGATATGCTCCCCAGGCCTAATGCCGCGCTCGTAACCAGCCTGCTCCGAACCGATATCGACAGCCGACGTGTCTATGCCCTTGCCGGCAAAAAGCCGCTGCCATATGTCGGCACTCTCGGTATCTTTGGGGATACTATGGGCTTCGTCACCAATAAAGGACGTTACATACAGCTTTGCTGGGTCGAGCTTTACGGCATCCGTCAGGAATTCAAAACACCACGGCAACTGCTCGGCTTTAAAATAATCACCTAAAGACCAGTTGCCCAGCATTTCAAAAAATGTCGTGTGGCGGTTATCACCAACTTCTTCGATATCCCCGGCACGAAAACTGGTCTGACTGTCCACCAACTGCGTACCTTCCGGGTGTTCCTCCCCTAGCAAATAGGGTATAAGCGGTTGCATACCGGAGCCCACAAACAGTGTCGTCGGATCGTTCTGTGGCACCAACAGTGCCCGCGGTATAACTTTGTGCCCGCGGTTCTTAAAAAATTCTAAGTAGGATTTGCGGATATCTTGTGCGTTCATAGTTGGCATCATTATAACAGATGGCGTTTGGTTCCTAACAGACTGAGCACTTGACCCAGCTGCATGAACAGCACGGAGTATGTGCCCGCCCCTGCACGCTAATGACAAGCCTTAAAGTATAAGGTTGTCCTTAGCGCTTCGGGCTATGATACTCCGTGCTGTTCATGCAGCTGGGTTCGAAACACAGCAATCTTACCTTACAAAACTATGCCACCGCCGACGATACGGTCCCCCTCGTACAGTACAGCCGACTGACCGGGTGTAAGGGCCCGGACTTCGTGCTGTAGTTCAAGCCTCCAGGTGCCATCTTCTATTTTTTGTATGGCTGTCACTCGTGTCAGCTCCGCCCGGTAACGGGTGCGCACTCTGTACTCATTTGAGGTGTTGGGCTCAGCATTGATCCAATGTGGAGCGGTCAGGGTCAATTCGTTATTCCACAACTTGGCGTCCTGTAGATCGGTTGTGACATACACCTCATTTTTCGACATGTCTTTGCCGACAACATAGTATGGCAGCCCGCCCCCCACGCTCAGACCGTGACGTTGGCCTATCGTGTAGAACAGAGCGCCCTCATGCTCACTGACCAAATTGCCCTGTTGGTCGATAATCGTACCTGGTTCAGTTTTAACAAACTGTTGCAAGAATTCCTTAATACCCACCTTACCTACAAAGCAAATACCTTGACTGTCTTTTTTTTCGGCAGTGCTCAAGCCCAATTGTTTCGCAAGTTTGCGAACCTCGGGTTTAGTATATTCACCTATCGGCATCAGGCTACGCCTCAGTGCGTCTTCGGTAACACGGTATAAGAAGTAGCTCTGGTCCTTATTCGAGTCAAGGCCGGCAAGAAGCTTGCTTTCTTTGATACGGGCATAATGCCCGGTCGCAATCATGTCCGCACCATCACTCAGCGCTGTTTCCAGGAAAAGTTTAAACTTCACTTCCTGGTTACACATAATGTCAGGGTTAGGTGTGAGCCCTGCTTTGTAACCCTCAATCATATAGTCAACAACTTTATGCCGGTATTCTTTTTCAAAGTCATACATCTTAAACGGTATATCTAAACGCACAGCCACACGTTTAGCATCCTGGTAGTCATCTTTCCAGGGACATGTTAAACCTGGCAAATCCTGGCTCCAGTTCTTCATATATACGCCTGTGACATCATACCCCTGCTCCTTTAGGAGTGCAGCGGTCACCGAGCTGTCTACGCCACCCGACATACCTACGTACACTTTTTTTGCCATATATTATTTATTTTAGCAAATACTAGCCACTTAGACTACTCCTGTTCACGGCGTTCAAGCTGCTTGCGCAGTACCGCAAGTTCGTAACGTCGTCCAAGCCAAAAGCTAGCCATGAGCAGTGGCATACAAATTAATGCCGGAAGCCATAGCACTTTTGTGATGATCGTTGAACTCCCGTCTTGTGCCCCGGGCTTGGAAGTGACTGCACCGTTAGCAACTGCTACCAGTTGCAGAAACGCTGACAGCCCATTCTTATCAGTACCTCTTATGATAACTTTATAGGTTCCGGCTTTGTCGTAAACATGGTTCAAATCGATATCACCGGTGAATTCGCTGCTGATGAGGCTTGACGGCTTACCGTCACCCCAATCTGCACTTACAGCGTAAGGACCAGTACCGCCGTTAAGTATAATCGGCCAGACCAGCCTCTGCCCTGGGTTTGCACCGCGCTGGGCAAAGTTGCTCGTTATAGTAAATTGGGTCGTCCCAAACGGATTAAACTGCGAATCATTAAAAGTCACCGTCACTACGCCGGAATCAGGGCTAGACTGGTCCAGCGAGTCAAAGGCACGGGCAACCAAATCGTTGCGTCCGGACAATAAATCTATTTGGATAGTGTAGCTTCCAGTTTCACATTGAACAGAGCCAACAAAAACGTTGTTGGAAAATATCTTAACCAGCAAGCCTTTAGGACAAATACCATTAACGGCTATAGGTATGTCAGTAAAAGTCTGGCCATTACGTGGCGTCGTAATTGTCGCTCCCACGGACGGCGGTCCGCTCGGTATCCTGCCTTCTACACCTATCGAACCATCCTGTGGGTTTTCGACAGGTACAGCAGCTGAAGCATTGCCGGCAAAAACTACCAGACAAGGCACAGTAAGCAGTAAGCAACATAGTGCTAATAAATGGCGAAAGGTAAGGCAATTTATCATAGCTGCTAGCGGCGTAGCCGGCGGTGATTGCCTATCAATGCCCTGTAGGCAGGTCGGATAAAGATCAGTGCTGCCAGTAGCAGCAGAACCACAAAACCTGCTATCGACCACCATGGGAAGTACCAGAAACTGGCAACAGCGCGTACCTCTTGTGTATTGTTACCGTTCAAACTATAGTACAACGACATTTCAGCCGTGTAGCGTCCTGGGAATAACCTGGGATCATCACAAACAGAAGTTTTGGACACGTGGCCGGTATCCGGGTTCTTAAGCGTCATGATACGTTCTCTGATACACAACTGGAACCGGCGGGTCTGGCCCATCAGCGCCAGCTGCTTTTTCGGATTGGCTTCATCAATCAGTTTTACTGTACGGCCGAATATGTTCTTGATCACAATGTTGCCTGCGGGCTGCTCAGCAACGTTACCTTCATTCTGTAGCCGGTAGGCAAACTCTTTAGGCGCAGAGCCTATGAAGTCCGCTGCAAACTTGCCATCCACCTGACTGGCATCTGATATCCAGGTCCCAAACTTCTTCAGGATTAACAATTCTTTGGCATCACCCGGCACAGTCATGAACACCAGGGTGACCGTCGACGCAGCTATGTTAACTCTCTGTTTAGTCTCAGGGTTAACAGCGATGTACTCAATCGCGCTGTAATAGCTGCCAGCACCCTGGCTTGCAGGAACAGTAATACTAATGGGAACGTTCACCGCTTCTCCTGCAGCTATCGTGATACTAGCCGGAATCGTGAGGAACGGTTTGAGCGACCATGGAGTTTGGGGAGCGTCGTCATTGATATGCAAGGCCGGCGCACCGGTTTCGTTCTGGTGGCCAAAATCAATGATGCGCATACGTACTTGCAGATCCTGATCACGACTCAGATTACTGATATATAGCGTGTCTTTTAAGGATTTTCCAGCCTCGACAGTAAAATCCTTACGGGGCAATATGCCCAAACCGTTGGACTGCGCGTCTGCGGAAGCTGTATTCAGTAACACAATAACAGCCAACACGATAATCGTAGCCCGCGTTATTTTTCTAATAACCTCACCCATCGGTATACATTTTCCTTAACCCTTAGTGTAGCATCAAAAGCTGGCCGAACAAATATATGTCACGGTCGCAGTATACAGGCCGGGCGGCTGCGCAGGGGCGACATTGGCGACATAACTGACGGTAAAGGTGCGGATATCAGTCGCTGCCGGACTTGTGGCTATCACGTCGCCGCTTTTAAAAACGTAGCGGTCGGGGATATTATAGGAACCCGAGGGATTGGCGATTCCGGCGCCCGACGGATCATTTCCAATATCCGGGTCACTGTTATCACGTAAGTTTATGCCGAACTGTGGATTCCCCGGCGCGCTGACCGTCGGAGTTGCCAGTGCCGGTATGCTGTTATTGCCCGATGTCATAGTCGTGCCGTACGCAGCAATCACTACGCCGAACTCCGCGTTCGTTGCCGCCTGCATCTGCGATGTGCCAGCAGAAGCGTTTGTCGCCTTCAGGTCACCCAGATCAACAAGGTTGCCGCCTGCCGAGGAACAGTCGCCAGTGATAACTAAACCGACGCAAAACTTAAGTATTGGTGGTACTTCGGTGCTAACATCTAGTACATCGGCAGTAGAGCTTACGACGGCTCCGAAATCGGTATGCGGACCCGTTGCCGCCGGAGTCGAATAAGTGGTAATGCGCGCAAAGAACGTCCCGGGGGGACCGTCCGGATTTTTAACATTGTCAAATGTATACTCGGACTGGCCGCTGCTCGGCGGCGCAGTCATGGCCCGTGTCAATATTATCCTATTTGTCTGAGCCGTCAGGATAAAAAATCCCACCTCGCCCATCTGCTGGGTCAGCATAGCACCGGACGCGTCCATTCCTGGAGGGGCATTGCATGCCACATCCAACAGAGGGCTCGTGCAGTATTCAAACATCACTGAGCCTAACGGTACAGCTGTAGAAGCATAAGAGAATCGGAATGTGTGCTCAGTGACTGTACTGACTGCTGGATCTCGAATCTGTAAGCTGCGCTGCATGAGAGTAAGCGCCGATACTTCTGAGGATATCCATAGCCCCTGCACGCCGCTGGCAAGCAACACGACCAGCATCATACAATACATTCCATACCGAAACTTGTGTAGCAGCTTTAACGCATTGAGCATAGTCTTATTGTTATTGTATCGCCCGAATACCGTCTTGATGATACATAAAATCCTAACGGCTATTTAACGGCCCCTGCGGGCTTGCTTCAGAATCCGGTGTTTGTAGCTACGCAGGCCCGTGGTTATACCGAAGATTACGATCACGAATGCAGCTAAACCAATGAGCAGTTGCTTCCAAGGCAGCACCCAGAATGCAGTTTTGGCAATGATAATATTGCCGCCTCCGGTACCGTAAGACAGCTGGACCTCGACCGTGTAGCGTCCAAGGTATTTTGTGCTGGGATTGAGCTTATCTTCTAGGCGCCGGGTAGTCTCCGGGATGATAATTTTTTTGTTTTCCGCGTTATAATCCTTCTCCTCAATAGTCCTGTTCTTCCAGTCGCGCACCACGATCCTGCCGAAAGGTTTAAGGTAGGTTGTGCCGTCGTTGCGGAGGCGCGTCACTACGTCTACGGGTCCACTATTAAATAAGGAACCCTGTTTGCCGTCTTTGGCCGCGGCTATCTGAACTAGAGATAGGCTATCTTTTGCTTCGCCCGTGACATTGATAAATACCAGTACCCCAACACCAGCGGCGAGTGTGACGACTGTCTCCCCAGGCTTCTGTGAATCGTCAGCTGTAAACCTTATAGCCCCGAAATGCGCTCCTGGTGAAGCGTTTTTCGGTACAGTGATAGGCACAGTCAACACCTTTAGCTCTCTTGGTTGCAAAGATACTGTACCCAAGTCAGGAATAAACCCCTTCAGGGAGTACTGTGACTCTTTGTCGTCTACTATAAGTTGAGGGATTCCTGCCTCGCCCGCTTTCTGCTCAAAATCGGTCAGTATACCTCGCGCACTTATTGGCAAGCCCGTGATATTAGTAAGGCGAACTTCATAGCTGACTGTTTCGCCAGGATCCAAAGTGAAATCCCTGACTGCAGGCGATATCTGCAGGCCGTTACCCTGCGTTTGGATTCCTTCATTTTGTGCACCGACAGCAACGCCGGGCATAACCATTGCGATCGCAAGATACAGAAGCGCAACAAATAACAGAACTATCCTTTCGAGCGGTGCAAATTTCGCGAGACCCATGTCAGCTATCCCTTCCAACTTCGTATGTATGACAGTATTGTATCAGAAAGGTTGATTAAAACATCTATTATAATATAACCTTGTTGAGCTCAGTATGTTGGTACGGCAACGAATCGGGCTGTCGTGGTGTAAATTCCGGATTCTGTGGTAATGACGATATCTGTACCAAACTGCAAAGTCAAGGTTGACGTATCAGATGCGCCCGCAGAGCTGGCAATCTGGTCAAATGTGTTGGTTGCGTCAAATGCATAGGTGTCATCACTGGTAGCGTTATCAGTACATCCAGTGCTATATGGGGCTACAGGGTTCACTATACCAGCACCTGCTTCCCTGGCACAAAAGCCAAACATTTCATCAGCTCCAGGGTCGTCAGTCTCACCAGCTGCCGTTGCCGAGTCAATAGTGTTCGACCCGCTCGTCAATGTCTGTGTAGAGTAGTAGCCCACCGATATACCGTTGTTGGCATTGGCCGCTATATCTACCTTGGTGTTTGAATCGGTATCAGTTGAAGCGGTAGTTTGAGTACCCAGGTCAACGGAGCTGCCGCCCGCAGCACAGTTAGCGCCAGTGTAAAGACAGAATGTCAACGATTCTTCGACTGTTGCCGTCACCGACAATTCATTAACCATAGCGGTTACTACGGTACCTGTATCGAATGCACTAGCAGTCCAGGTATTGTTGTTGTATATAGAAATGCGCAGGAAAACATTTTCCGTGTTGTTCGAACCGACATCTGAAGCGTTGACTACATCCTGTACAGTAATGACGCGGTTATTGGTATCGTTCTCAACGGTAGTGTCAGTACGGTTTAAACAAAGTACCGACGCTGATGCTGCACAGTCATTGGCGCCCGCTGCGCTCTTGCTGAAAGTTCCTGCGCCATCCCACCCTGATTCCGAGATTTCGGTGGAGTCATTAGCAACGTTGTTCCAACTGAAAGTAGTTGGAGCCGTGCAAGCGCCCAAGGCAGTGGTGCACGATTGTATTTTGACACCCTCCACATCGTTTGTGAGCGTTGTCAACTTAAGAGTGAACGTATACGTTACACCTGTTTGTGAGAATCTCGAGTCATTGATTGCTACGCTACGCCCAGTTAACTGGGCGGCTTTGGCTGTTTGCATGGTCAGAGGCGAGACCACCGTCGCAACTACTAGCACTAAGACGTGCAGTGCATACAAGATCAGCCGGTAATTCTGGCGCATTTTTCTATGTCTAGATTTCATTATTCTTCACCTTTGTTTGTGTTCTTAGCTTGACGTTAAGATGTTAGTAGTTCTGTCAAGGTTATTTATAGCATAAGCTTGAACAGGCGTGCAATAGAAAAATGCCTATAGTTTTCCACAGACGCTGCTATTTATGCCGGAATGATTGCAATATACTGCTAAAAATCGAGAAGTCTGGATTGCCACTATGATCAGTATACACAAACGTGTAGGAACCTGAACTCGTCGGCCCTTTTATTTCAGTCCTATACCCTGTGGCACTGTTTGCTGTAGCTGCAATATTTAGTTGTGAGCTGAAATTACATGTGAACGTTATACCCTGCCAGGCTGAGGGAAGAGGCGGCGATACCCGGGCTCCTCCAAAGCCTTCCTTGGGCTTCGTAAAATTATGGCAACGTTCCGAAACCTGTCCTGTTTTAATGCCGCCACTGGCGTGAGCAACAGGCAGGAGACGGGTTGAATTGAAAGTCTCCGGAATAGCGCCCGAATATATTTCAAGCATCCGCGCCTGGTCTGTTGTGCCGCCGCTCTTATAAACAATGAGTGAACCGGTTGTTCTGGTTGTATCGCGGCTCCAATCCGGAGGTATTTTGAGGATAAATTTCGACTCCTCAATGGCAACATAACCTTGGTCTTTTGTTATTCGCCGGGTTTCGCCGGTTGTGCGTGATACGACAGAGGGCTTTTCCCGGGAAGCAATTAAGACAATTGCCGCAGGCACCAGAACCAGCGCGGCGACGACGACTCCACTAAGAACGGTGACGAAACGCCCCTTAGACATTTGGCTCGATAAGCGGTTTCTACCGTGGTAATAATGCGTGGACACCAATACTTCTCCTTGATATGTTCAACTGTTTCTCGTGTGCGCGTTGCTGCTAGAACGTGGGAATAACCTGCATAGTCAGATACCCGCCGTACTGCCCACTGGGAGTGGAAGATGCAACATTGGCAATTATCGTCATGGCATAATTGGTCTGGCCGCTACTCTTTGGGCTTATGGCTATCGTGTCGCCGCTGACGAATTTAAACATATCAGAGCTATTATAGCCCGTGGCCGCCAAGCCAAAGCCGAACGAAGAATCTGGTACCTGCACCGGGTCTGTCCCCGCATTTGGGTTGCTGTTGTCAACCATGTTTATGCCGAACTGCTCGGTACCTGGTTGTGCGGCGGCAAGCGTTGTCATAGGAGTAAGTGTGTGGCCGCCGTCGGCCAGAGACGGCGCGATGCCGTTCATTGTCACCACGTAGCCGCTGCTCAGGTAATTCCTTACGGTAAAGCTAGGCGTCACGGCAGCGGTGCTGCTGGAATCGAGTATACCTAAGTCGTAGATACCGCCGTTGACTGCAAACTCCAGAAGCGGCACGTCCGATGTATTGAAACCACCTTGGAACTGATAATTCAGGCTGGATGAGTTACCGGCTGCCAGCTCGCCGGCTGCCAGCTTTGCTTGATAATTGCCCGATGCCGCGTCTAATTCACCGCCGATTCCAAAAAAGCTTTCTTCCAGCTTATAGTTTGCGGATGAAGATTCTTCGGCATAGACTATCGTATGAGTAAACAGCAACAATACAGCAACACAACCGATAATCCGCCACAAGCTTGCATTCCAGGTCATATACAGCATATTTTGCCGTAAATCGTATAGAAAGACAATCTGTTTATGGTTTTACGTGTCATTCTAGTATTATAGTAATAACCTGCCCATGGATCCGTCTAAACTGCAATCCGATGTCGATGTCGATAATGACGCGAACTCGCTTGAAAGTACAAGCAGTTCCGTTGAGGTCGCGTCCGCACCCGATGCCTTTGCCGCGCCATCACCCACTACAAAAGATGGAATGAGTGACGCAACGGGCGGCAGCGCAAAACCGCCACCAGCTCATAAGCCGTCAATCTTTATGCGCATATGGCAGCGGTTCAATGTGTATCTCTTACTTTTTGTACTGGTTGTACTGGTTGCTATAGCAACCACGATTGTCCTTTTCATTAAGGATAGGAATCTCAGCAAGGATTCAAAAGATATAATCAGTACGCAGAGCCTATCTGATGAATCCCTGAAACAGTTATCCAGCACAAGCGTAAATATTGGTAACTCCAAACAGATTTTGAACGTCGAATCTAATGCTATTTTTGCCGGCGCCATTTTGATACGAAGCAACCTGGAAGTCGCCGGCAACATAAAAGTTGGTGGCGAATTGCAGTTACCTGGCATCAGTGTATCCGGGGCTAGCAAGTTTGGCGAACTGCAGGCCGACAATATATCTATTGGTGGTAGCGCCACAATCCAAGGCGTGCTGAATGCCCGTAAAGGCTTGAGTGTAGTCGGCAACAGTACGTTCCTTGGGTCTATCTCTGCAACTCAAATATCGACCAGCTCGCTCCAATTGGACGGCGACCTTGTGCTGACTCACCATATAACTGCCGGCGGACCGATACCGAAGCTCACCAAAGGGACTGCGCTGGGTTCTGGTGGCACAGCATCGATCAGCGGTTCCGACACATCTGGTTCGATCACTATCAACACAGGTAGCAGCCCTAGCGCCGGCTGCTTTGTCACCATTATTTTTGACACCAAATTTAATGGAGTGCCCCACGTTGTAGTGAGCCCCGTTGGAAGTGGCGCTGCTGGCCTGAATTATTATGTCAATCGCAGTACCAGTGACTTTAGCGTTTGTACTACTAACTCGGCACCAGGTGGCCAAACTCTGGGCTTCGACTATATAGCCCTTGACTAGTAGATAGGGTTTATATTTAGGACCTGGCACCAGGACTGTCAGGAGACCGTTTTCGCGCGGTAAATAATTTTATGAGACTTAGGTCTCAGCAAATTATTTACG
>JBGTMJ010000029.1:0-32637 GCA_041743655.1 Saccharimonadales bacterium (SeqCode)
TGTACTGGGTACGGTACAGGGGTTAGTGGTACGTATACGTTTACCTGGTTGCCAAGTTTGTAGCTCCTTGGAGAGTGCAACAGCTTTACTTGTTTGTAAGCGTTAGGGGTATTGTAGTATGGATGGGGGTGGGGGGCAAGAATATAATCTTTAACTAAATTGATACTGCAACATGCTTATGCTACTATTTCAGATAGGAGCTTTAGTTAGCATAGGGTCTACATGATATATCCGTTATATAGCAGGATGGGTCGGTTGTAATGTCACGTTTGCCTATACCTGGCTCTGAGGTATGTAGGTGGCATGATTACCGGGCCAGTCACACCAGTAACTTTAAACGGGGCAAGCACAAATTTAGGATAAACAGTAACATAAATTGTGAGTACCATGTGTTAAGCTTTAGCTGTATAATAAGGGTCAATAAATGAAACAAATTATAACCAACTACACGTTCGATAAGACTGCCAAGACAGTCACCTTTACCGATTTCGCTACAATCAGCCTGAACAGGGTGCTGCTCATTACTAATGTGACTGCTAACGTAATAATCTACCAGTTCAATGATGTCGCCTTAGGCGGTACAGCAGCTACCAATGTCCTGACCCTTACCTACAACACCGCTGCAATGGCCAACACCGACAAACTGCAGATTATCTATGATATAGACGTTCTGGATAGCGGCAATCTGCTAAAAGTCCGTGAGCAATACGGGCCTGCCGCAGAAGACAATACCAACCAGGTTATTGCCCAGCAAATCCGTCCAGTGGCGGGCACAACCTATGCGGCGACAGCGTTTGCCAATTTTGGTACTGATGTTGATTTATCAGTCAAGGCGACTCCGGGCAATCTGTTGTCCATTGTGGCAACAAATAAAAATGCCGCCGTCAGATATTTACAAGTCCACAATAAGGCATCAGCACCAGCTGGTGCTGATGTGCCTGTCCTTTCCCTGCCAATAGGAGCAGGAACCGCAAATAATCCGGGTATTCTAACTTTGGGAAGAGATGTTCTGGGGCAAGGTGGCAAGTATCTATCCACGGGAATCGCTATGGGAATCTCTACTGCAGAAGCTACCTTTACTGCGGCAACAACGACAGACCACGATTATTACGGTCAATATATCTAAACAAACCTATGCCAAGAAGATTACTTGCGTATGACACTCCGGACTCCCTGACAGGGTTGACTGCATGGCTCAAGGCCGATTCGCTTCTCCTGAGCGATGCCGATCCCGTGACCTCCTGGCTCGATTCTTCCGGCAGTGGCAATACCGCAACACAAGGCACCGGCGGCGCTCAACCCAGTTTCAGGACGAATGTTCTCAATGGAAAGCCAGTTGTGCGGTTTGACGGTAATGACCGTCTGACATTTGCTACAGAGTCCAACTTTGACATCGCAAAGCCCACAATGCTTATTGTGGCCAAAAGAACCGCCGGAAGCTCAGGGTCGCTCCTTGCCAAAAATACTACCGATTTCGGTGATGGTAGAAGAAGAAAATTGCAAATGGCCACCGGCGCAAGCTCATTTGTGTATGGTAGCGGTTCGGATGGTCAAAGTATAAATGTGGCAGCAACTCCCACGAATTGGAATATGTATGGGCTTATTGCAAATTCAGAGACAAATCATAGCCTGTTTGTTAATGGGACTGAGACAATAAGCGCTACCTTCACTGATGATGATAACTTTAATAATGCAACCATGGAAATCGGCAGCGCATTCAGCAACGGTGCGGAAAGCTTTACGGGCGACATAGCAGAGATTATCATCTATAACCGCGCTTTATCAAGCATCGAAATGACGGGGGTACAGAATTATCTGAAAGCAAAGTACGATCTTGTAACATCGTCCACACTTGGCGCAGCGCCACGGTCTGCGCTTACCAATCGTCGTGGAGTCAAAGATTTTGGCACCTGTCTAAGCTTTGATGGCGTTGATGACCAGGTAACTGTGAGCAATCCTGGGATAAATGTTACCAGCTTCAGTGTTTCCTGGTGGGCACACACTTCAACGCAAGATGGGGATGATGCCGGCTGGCATGATCATTTGAGTTTAGCGGGCGCTTCAGGCGGCCTGCTGGTTGCAGAAATTGCCGGCAGTGACGGGCAATTGCATATATTTAGAATAGCTGGTTTTAGCGGAGTGCTAGATGTTATCTCTACTTCAGGAGATATACGCAATAAAGGCTGGCGGCACTTTTGCCTCACTGCCAGTACATCTGGCAATGTAGCTAATCTGTATATGAATAGTGTGCTCATCGGCACAAACACCTGGGCCCCTGCATCAGAAGCTATATCGACATTCTGCATTGGCAATCGCAGCGGTAGTGGTACGCGGTTTGTAACAGCTAAGATGGATGAGGTATTCCTCTTTACTACTCCTTTGACACAGGGACAGGTTACGGCGTTATATGTAGATAATGTGGTTCCTTCCAGTATTGCAGTTAAGTACTTGTTTGACGAAGGCAGTGGCACATCAGCAACTGATTCGTCAGGCAATGGGAAAACAGGTACCATTTCAGGTGCAACTTATTCGACAGATGTAGTTAATAAGGCAAGAGTGCTGGCCTCAGGAGACATCGTACCGTAATATGGCTAACTGGAACATAAAATCAATCGACGTGATGCACTTGTCCAAGGATACGATGCGGAGCCAATTGAGTTCAGGGTCGATTACAACGATTGTAAACAACCTGGCTACATTTGGAGTTACGCATATAGCCATATCCTGTCCCTTGGACGATGAAGCAGATTACCCTGCTCCTCAACCTACTGTTGGCTACGTAGAAACATGGATTGCTGCAATCCGGGCTGCAGGATTAAAAGTTTTCTTCCGGGGAGCCTGGAATTATTTTGAGGGGAATTACGACGCAGTCCCTAGAAGAACTCCAACTTCTTCACCTGCTACTCCTCTTGGAGCTGCAGCTACAGTATTAAGCGGAGCAGATACCACTTCTTATTTATACAAAACATGGAATTTTATCAAGACACACGGCTCCTACTTTGCCGCAGGTGATATCTGGGGTCCGAATCCAGAACCAGAGAACCAAGGTGTTGGTGGCGCAACAACAGACATGTTCTCAAGCCATGCAGTTTTAGGCCAATGGTTAGTCGACCTTAAGGTAATCTCCGATGATGCGTTTGAGAATACCCTAGGCTATGCCCACGAAGCAGTCCTGACCGGCATGACTTCGATCAATGGAGGGACTGTTGAAGTCAACCAGGTTGGCGCTTCATATTGGACCCAGAATGGACGCGTATGTATCGACCACTACATTCCCGTGGGTAACTACTCGGCGAGTCTGGATACTATCAGTACTAACTCCGGTGGTGTTGATATGTATGTCGGCGAATGGGGCACGACTGGCGGTTCAGGCAATCCGGGCACAGATGCCTTAAGAGCCGCTGACATACAGACTGTCTTTACGGCTTTTGCGTCCAAGTCGTATATGAAAGGGGTTAGTTACTGGCAGGCAGTAGGCGGGTCACCTACAGCCTCAGAGGCATTACTGGACTCCAGCACCTATGCAGTATTCCCGCTGTCCCGCGCCGTAATTTTATCTTTTTTCACCAACAGCACGCCAGATAACAGCTTTGCCACCCGTTCAGGCGCACAACTCATGTATAAAGGGTCACGATTCCGTTTTATCGGCATGAATTTTTACCCTGCGGTTATTGATGCTGTCTCCCAAACGGATATACAGGCTCTTTTTGAGGCAGCACAAAAACGGGGAATCAGAGTCTTTCGCATATGGTGTTTTGACAGGGGCAACCCTCCTACAAACTCAACAGGCAACTTCCGTTACCTTTCCGGAGGACAATTGCTCTGGCGCGAAGCGACCCTGGCACAACTCGATATGGTCCTGCACGAAGCCAAACGGCACAACATAAAGCTCATTCTTTCACTTGCAGACAACCCGACTTATCTAACTAAAAAGACCTACGTGGACTGGGCAAACTCTATCTATAGCGCCGGTCTGTCGAACGCCTTCCCCTATATTGGGTTCTTTTCATCATCATACTGTAAACAGATGTACAAAGACTTTATTTTCGGCCTGGCCAACAGGGTAAACACGCTCAACGGCAGGTTATACAAAAACGACGACACCATCTTTTCCTGGGAGCTTGGCAATGAGCTGCGGACAGACGCTGCAGAAGGTGCAAACATCAATACTATCAACTCTGACAACCTCATCCTGCTGTCTAAGCCCAACGGCTGGATCGACGAAATGAGCACCTACATTAAGTCTATCGACTCTAACCACCTTGTGTCGTTTAGCAGCTGCTCGCACACCTGGCAATGGGTAGATGGCGATACGGTATCGAATGGAACATTTTACGGTGTTGACTATAATATAATTTCCGCGCTGCCCAACATCGATTACCTCGATTTCCACCTCTACCCTAACCAGGGGGGACCAGAGATCCAAAAGTTTGGACAGAGATTAGGCTACCCCAATGCCGTACAGGGCCCCGGCCTCCGTGCACAGATTAGAGATTACGTAACCGTTGGCAAGGCAAATGGCAAACCAGTCATTTGCGGAGAAATAGGGTTTGTCAAAGAAGAGATTGGCTCAAACCTGCACTTTCCGCTTTACCCTCGGCATGAAGCCTTCCGGGCTTTATTTGACGAATTTTTTGGCGCGGATGGCGATGGCATGCTTTTATGGTCAGCAACCACTACAAGCGGTGGGTCCTACTCTGTTGTCCTTGAGGGCTATAACGACGCGTACAGCAATGAAAACACTGATGATCGCATACTCATGTGGCGCATTAACTCTCTTAACACCAAGCTCGTCAGCCCAACCAGCAGACCACGTATAGTCTAGTAACACCTGGATGTTACTGAAGACTGGACGCCAGGATTACCATAAGAGTAATCAGGCGTCCTATTAACCTGTTACTCAAGCAAGCGGCCAATAAACATAAACTTTATACAATTGTATTGACTTTTTGTATTGCAAGTGGTATTATATGCAGGAATTCATTAATGTATGGTTAACGTTGAGTTACGGAGACTGTTTACACTATGTCACATAAGACTAAACCTCAAACCCCAGACATGCCACCTGTAAGCGGTGCAATTAAGGGAGCTTTCGACAACGTCGGTAATGCGTTCGGTCGCATTCCTGAGTTAGAACGTGATTTTTATAATAAGATGTCCGACCTAGGTCATAACATTGCAGAAGGACTTGCCAAGCATAAACGTGAAGCTGTCCTTTTAGGTTGTGTTGCCCTCTTGGGGACAGGTGCCTTTATTCACGATAAATTGGATAACAATACAGCACCTGCTACTGTTGAGTCGCCTTTAGGCAAGGAACAACAGAAAGAAAATAACAGCGTAACTAGCTTAGATATCTTGGATAAGGACGTTATAGCCAACGCAGACTCTGGTAAAGAGCGAGATTTGAACGTCGTAGGGCCGAATCCTGTTGGCCCAGCCATTGCCGATACTATTACCAAGGAACGCGCCCAAAAGGGCGATCGTGCAGTCAGGGCATCTGAGATTGACAGGCACTTCTATGACAACCCTCAAATCTTAAAGGCATATGACGAGTACTTCCTTAAGAAAAACAATGGCGATACGAAATGGATTGACAATATTAAAGCAAAGAAGCCAATCTTGAACAAAGAGCTAATCGACAATGCGGAAGAACAGAAGTCAGTCACCCGACAAATCTTCGCACGTATGCAAGCTGGCGCGATAGAACAGCCTCTATTCAATAACACCTACATGTATAAAGATGGCCAAATCAAGCCGGTCACTGGCATGACATTCCAAGTGGGCCACCAGGTACTCTACTTTGACAATGTAGAAGGTATTCAGATGCCCGACGATTTTATTCAGACAAAAGCGCTCGTGACTAAGGATGGTAAGACCACCGAGGAGACTATCACGATTATTGCTGATGGGCTTTGTATTCAAGCTGCAGAAAAGCCTGAGGAGAAAAAAGAAGTTACACCGACCGTAACAGCAACACCTGGTCAGCCTCAGGATACTCCTAAGAGGTTCCCTACTCCAACGGCATCTACAAACCCTACACCTACAAAATTGTCCGAGAAAAAAGACAATAATGTCAAAGTTCCAGGGCCAGATAATACTAAGAATACTTTTCCCACAAAAGTGCCTAATAGCGGTATGAGCGAAGCCGAGTTTGAAAGAACCACCAGTACTCCTCGTCCAGAGATCCAAGCCCCAACATCTGCACCAGCAAGCGGCAATACTACTCCTGCACAAGACAATACCGCGCCAACTGCTGAATCGTACAATGCTAACGAAGGTCAAACTAATCCTCAGCCTGGGAACAATACCCAGCCTAAGCCAGAGGAAATTGCAGGCTAAAGCAGCCGGAAAGTATAAAGGAACAATACTATGAAATTACTCAAATTTTTGAAAGCAATCCCTAAGAAGTTCTACAAAGTAGCAGTTATTGCTACCATCGTATCTGCTGCAGCTATCCCGTTTGCCGTATCTGCTGCAACTGATCCAAACCCATGGGGTCCAGAGCGTCCTACGTTTGACTATGCCAATGGTACGAACCCTGGCTCTACGACTGGCCCTGTATTCAACTCGTTCACTAACGCACCAAGCTACGGTGACGAGCGTAACTTCGCTACAGTTAGTGCCGATGGCAAAGCTGACTGGAAGAAGAATATTAAGGTAACACCTGGCCAACAAATCCAGGTACGCGCCTACGTCCACAACGACGCCAACACCAGCACTAATGGTGCAAACCTTGATGGTATCGGTGTTGCAAAGAACACCCGCGTTCGTTTCAACGTTCCTAACGGCCAGGCCTCAGGTTTCGATGTTGCAGCTTATGTATCTGCTGACAACGCTACTCCTGCCCGTGTATATGACACAGCACTTGTACAAAATGACAGCCAGAAGTTTAGCCTGAAATACGTACCTGGCTCTGCCAAGATGTATAACTACGCTACCTTTAGCAACGGCGTAGCATTATCTGACGACGTTGTTGGTAACAATGGTGCACTTATCGGTTACAACAAACTTGATGGTAACCTGCCTGGTTGTTTCGATTACCGTGCAACGGTAATCATTACCTTAAAGATTGAAGCACCTGCCTTGCAGTTCTCCAAGCAAGTTACCAAGCCTGGCTCTACCGACTGGAAGAGCAGCTTGAATGCTAAGACTGGCGATACTGTATCATGGCTCTTGACTTTCAAGAACACCGGTAGCGCTATTATGCAAAAGGTTGTTCTTCGCGACCTTATTCCGAAGGACCTGACTATCGTACCTGGTACGGTTACCTGGATCGACAGCAACCACCCAAGCGGTAAAGTATTACCTGACACTGCTATAACTGGTAGTGGGGTGAACCTCGGGGATTACACTGGTAACGGTGCTGGCGGTTCCATCCGCTTCCGTACAACCGTTAACAAGAACCCCGGCGAATGTACGATTACAAACGTTGCATACGCTAAGGCAGACAATATTGCTGAGCAATCTGCAAAAGCCTCTGTAGTTGTTGAAGACTGTGAAAAGCCAAAGGCACCTACATACGCTTGTAACCTGCTTGACTTAGTCCAGGGCGATAACCGCACCGTGACCCTTAACAAGTTTGAGGCTCCTGCCAGCAATGGCGCAACCTTCAAGCACGCAGTTATTGACTGGGGTGATGGTAGCACCCCGCTTACAACCAACAATGTTGTTGGCCAGAAGCACACGTACGCAAAAGATGGTACTTTCACCGTTAGCGCAGCCGCATACTTTACTGTAAACGGTAAAGACCAGGTTGCCGCTAGTGAGAGCTGTAAGAAGACAATCACTTTTACACCTCCTCAGGTACTAAGCAACCCTCCAACGTTGCCTAACACCGGTATCGGTGGACTGACCGCTATCTTTGCAGCTACGACTGCCGCAGCAACCGCTGCTCACCACTTCGTTACTCGCCGCAACAAACGTTAAAGTGTTTGTGGAGTAACCAACAAAAGCCCAAGTATCAGTGCTTGGGCTTTTTAGTTTGCGCATAAAATCCGGGCTATCCTCTGTCGCCCAATGAAGCGGTCTTGACCAAACAGCAGTTTCTGTCACTATACTAAGATATGGTCTGTGTATGTGAGGGCTAACATCATTTGTACTAGCGTCGGAGGGTCAGCGCATGGTAACTTTTAAGAAAATTACATCTACTAAACCTGTCGCAGACTATATAAGCGATACATTGACGCGCGCATTGCATGCTGGCAGGCAGACGCTATGGCTTGTGCCAGGTGGTTCGTCAATTGCTATAGCCATCGAAGTAAGTAAACGATTACATAGCCAGAACCTACAAAATTTGGCTGTTACACTGACTGACGAACGTTACGGCCAAGTGGGCCATGCCGATTCTAACTGGCTTCAGTTGCAAGATGGTGGCTTTGACTTGCCTGGCGCTACCCTACTGCCCATCCTGAACGGGCAAGACCGGGCACAAACTACCGAGGAGTTCGATAAACTGTTAGGCAAAGCTCTGGAGCATGCAGATTATGCATTCGGCTTCTTCGGCATCGGCCCAGATGGCCATACCGCTGGTATATTACCAAACAGTCCGGCAGTGTACAGCCAGCATCTTGCTGCCAGCTACGACGCTGGTAATTTTGAGCGCATCACCGTGACGCCACTGGCGATTGCCAGGCTCGACGAAGCAGTTACATACGCTGTTGGCAAGCCAAAGTGGCCAGTACTGGAGCAGCTAGAAAAGACTAGTCAGGAATTCACTAAGCAGCCGGCACAAGCTCTTAAGACAGTGCCTGGCCTTACTATATTTAACGATGCCATAGGAGAAGATGTATGAAGATAGCAGTAGTAGGTTTGGGGCGTATGGGTATGCAAATCGCGCGTAAGCTAGCCGAAAACGGTCATGAAGTAATTGCCTACAACCGTAGCCGCGTTCCGGTTGATGAAGCGGTCACCTACGGCGCAACCGCGGCCTACACTAAAGAAGATGTGGTCAAAGCGTTCGACGGCAAACCATTGACTCTATGGCTTATGATACCCGCTGATGTTGTTGATGCAGAGCTGGAAGAATGGCTGCAGATTGTGCCCAAGGGGAGCGTCATCGTTGACGGCGGTAACTCTGACTTCCGCCAAACACAAACACGGGCCAGGAAAATTGCCGATGCGGGGTTGCAATTGTTAGATATCGGTACCAGTGGGGGCGTATGGGGTTACCAGAACGGTTTTTCCATGATGATAGGTGGAGACCAGGAAACATGTAAAACAATAGAACCTGTATGCAAGACACTTGCCCTTCCTGTAGGCGCTTACCAGTACTTCGGGCCAAGTGGCTCCGGACACTATGTAAAGATGATTCATAACGCTATCGAATACGGCATGATGGAATCGTTGGCCGAAGGTTACCGTATGCTCAAGGAAGGCCCTTATACAGGCTTGGACCTTGCGGCGGCCGGGGAAGTGTGGCAACACGGTAGTGTCGTTACTTCGTGGCTCAATGGACTTTCGCAACAAGCCCTTAGTGAAAATCCGGAGCTTGAGGGCATCGACGGGTACGTCGCCGAATCCGGCGAAGCCCGCTGGGCGCTGGAGACCGCCAAAGAAATGAGGGTCCCTTTGCCTGCCATCCAAGCATCGTTTGACGTCCGTCTTGCTTCACAAAAAGGCGCAACCAGCTTTACGACCAAAATGCTTGCGGCCATGCGTAACAAATTTGGCGGGCACGTCATTAATAAGCAATGAGTAGCGCGATGCAGCCTACTATCCTGGTTATAGTCGGGATTACCGGCGACCTTGCCAAGCGCAAACTATTGCCTGCCATCAGTGAGCTTGCAGTAGCCGCAGTCTTACCAGAAAAGTTCAAGATTGTCGGCGTAACCCGTCGCGCAGATGTCCGCATTGAAGACTTATTTAGTAGTGTTGCCCAAGCCAGCTATCACAGCGAGCATCTGGAGATTTTTCAAATGCAACTACACGAGACGGCTGACTATATACGCTTAAGTGCCCATCTAGACGACATTGGTAAGAGCTTTAACGAGCCCTACCAAAGGCTATTCTATCTGTCCGTACCGCCGCAGGTTTCACAGCCAATTATCAAACTACTTGGCACTTCGGGTGTGGCGGCTGCCAGTAATACCAAGCTTCTGCTCGAAAAGCCATTTGGTGTCGACCTTGCCAGTGCCACTGATTTGGTAGAAGATATCGACCACTATTTTAAACCCGGGCAAGTGTACCGCATCGACCATTACCTTGCCAAAGAAATGGCTCAGAATCTTATTGTATTCCGCGACAGGAATTCACTGTTCAAGCACACCTGGAATAAGGACTTCATAAAAAGTATCGAGATTGTTGCCACTGAAAAGATACGCATCGAAAACCGAACAGCTTTTTATGAACAGACAGGCGCTTTACGGGATTTAGTACAAAGCCACCTACTTAAACTAGCCGCGCTGACGCTTATGGATGTGCCTGATAGCTTGGAAGATGTACCCACGTTTCGGCTCAAGGCGCTACAGCAACTGCACGTGCCAAAAGATATACCGACAATCGACTATGCCTGGCGTGGGCAATATACAGGCTATCGAGAGGAAGTAGATAACCCCCACTCTAGGGTTGAAACATATGTTAATCTTACCCTTCACTCATCAGACCCCAAGTGGAGCGGTGTACCAATCAAAATCATTACCGGTAAAGCGCTCCATACCAAAGCAACTGAGGTTCGCATTACATACAAACATGACAAGCAGTACGCGTCAAACCAACTCATTATAAAGCTCCAACCAGACGAAGGGATAGAACTGCGTTTGTACGCCCAAACCCCAGGCTACGACCGCCGGGTAGAACACCATTCACTCAAACTCGCTTTCAAGGACCATATCGCTAAGGTACCTGGTGCTTACGAACAAGTATTCCTTGACGCTTTACATTCCCAGAATTCGCAATTTACCACCAACCAGGAAGTTTTGGAAAGCTGGAGAATTCTAGCACTAGTGCAGAAGCAATGGGCAATGTCTAGTGAAGACTTGGTTGTCTATAAACCAGGCACTAAGCCGGAAAATATACACCACGTAAAGGCGTAACAGGCACTGAGATAAGTCTGCACTTCTCTCTTTCTCTATAGTTTATAATATACTTGGTGATTACCGCATGAAATACGTCAAGGCTTATCATTCCTGGGACTTGGTAAAAATAGCCGTTCTTTTTGGCGCTTACTTTATCACCGCCCGGATTGGGCTCAGTTTAGATGCAGTGAGCGGGTTTGCAACGCTTGTATGGGCCCCTACCGGCATTGCGCTGGCAGCGTTTCTGGTACTGGGCTACCGCTTCTGGCTAGGCATTGCGCTGGCAGCGTTTCTGGTAAATCTCGTAACTGGCGCTCCCTTATTCGTTGCGCTTGGTATTGCGACGGGTAATACGCTGGAAGCATTGCTGGGCGCATATCTGCTTAAACGCTTTGTAGGGTTTCACAATTCTCTGGAGCGGATAAACGATGTTCTCGGGCTGGTAGTCTTTGCAGCTATTATCAGCACGATGGTGAGCGCAACCATCGGGGTCTCAAGTCTTTTGCTCGGCGATGTGGTTTCACCCTCCTCCTATTTCCAGACCTGGATTGCCTGGTGGATGGGCGATATGCTCGGGGCACTGGTTGTTGCTCCCTTCCTCTTGATATGGAGTAGGCGACCGCGTGCCCCCCAGCCAGGACAATTTACCGAGGCTTTGATCCTTACTGGGTTGCTTCTCGGCATAAGTAGCTTCGTCTTCAGAGGATTTGGTTGGATTGGTATTGCGTCTTTCCCCTTTACGTACGTTATTTTTCCGGTCCTTATCCTGATAGCCTTGCGCTTTGGCCAACGCGGCAGTGTAACAGCAACCTTTGTGGTAGTGCTTATTGCTATTTGGGGCACGATTGAAGGTCTGGGACCTTTCGCTGGGCAGCGCTTGAGCCAAAGCCTGTTGTTCCTCCAAAGCTTCATGGGGATAACGGCTGCGACTTTTATGATTATGTCCGCGGCCATTTCCGAGCGGAAAAAATCCGAAGCCAGATTGCAGGAAAGTGAAGTGCGTTTCAGGAATATGGCGGATACTGCGCCGGTCATAATATGGGTGGCTGCAGCCGACGGGACATGTGTGTACTTAAGCAAACAATGGCACACCTTTACAGGCCAGCCGGAAAAACTAGGGCTAGGACTCGGCTGGTCCAATCCTATTCATCCGGAGCACAACAAAACATCCCTAAAGTTATTTACAGACGCCCATAAAAAACGCATCCCTTTCAGCATCGAATACCGTCTCAAAAGAAAGGACGGCCAATACCGCTGGGTGCTTCACTCCGGCCTGCCCAAACTTGATACAGACGGTAACTTTGATGGCTACATAGGTACAATTATTGATATAGAAGATGTACTGTACAGCCGCAAATTAGAGAAAAGAATTGTGCAATTAACCCAACAACGCACCGAGCTGGTAGCCCTTAACAAAGCTAAGGATGAGTTCATTGCCATAGCATCTCATCAGTTGCGAACCCCGGCAACCGGCGTAAAACAATTTGTCGGTATGCTTCTGGAGGGCTACAGTGGAAAACTTACCTCAAAACAACGATCTCTGCTGGAGCGTGCCTATGAGAGTAATGAGCGGCAACTCCAAGTCGTTAGTGACCTCTTAAGGATAGCGAGTGTTGACGCTGACAATGTATTGTTAAAGAGAGAACCTGTTGACCTGCTATCCCTTACGCAGGATATCCTCCGCGAGACAGCCCCAACCTTAGCTATGCGTCAACAAGAAGTTACTTTCATGCACGATAAAGGCAGTTTTATTGCTTCTTTAGACAAAGATAAGGTAAGAATGGTACTTGAAAACATTATAGATAACGCCAGCAAATACACTTTCCCTGGCAAAAAAATTGAAGTAAAACTAACCAAACGTAAAAACAATTATGCGCTATCCGTCATGGATGAGGGCGTTGGTATTGCTAAAAAGGATCTGAACAAGCTCTTTAAGAAGTTCTCAAGGGTAGATAATCCATTATCAATTACTGGCGGGGGCACGGGGCTGGGATTGTATTGGACAAAGAAGGTCGTGGATTTACACGGCGGGTCTATCACTGTTACTTCTAAACTGGAACAAGGGTCAACCTTTACGATTAACTTCCCCAACACAAGACACTCCAGTAACCAATCTCTTAAGGGGTTCACTTATACTCGCCTACAACAAAAACCTCCCAGCTAAGGCCGGCGGCGGGCAGCCTGTTGCGCCTTCTTAATGTTCTCCAACTGAGCTTTCTGCTGGGCGGCCGTCGGTTTTTCCTTTTCCGGGACATTCGGCCGGTCTTTGGCTTCAAAGATATCAGCTTTTACATGTTTCGGTTCAGATCCCAGTTGAATAAGCAAATCTTTGACATCCTGATTATCTGCTACTAGTTTGTCCTTTTCGATATGAGCGTCTTCCTTGCTGACCAGCCAGGCATGAGTCCCCCACGATCCACTGCTCCGTCTACCGGCTAATCGCTGTAGATGGCCAGGGTCACCCACATCCTGGTTACGGAAAGTCGTAAACTGCTCCTTTGGCCTAACAATAATTCTAAAATACTCGCCACCACCTTTTGTCCCTGGTTTGGCCCTTGCCCTGCCTTCTGGCTGGGCCAATGAGTGCTGCCTTATGGACATGCTTCGCCACGCTTCCTGGGCTTTTTTAATATTCTTTTTAGCCGCTTCAGTTTGCTTAGTTGTTGCCATATCTATACCTCCCTCTATCTAGTGTCGCCTATGTATAGCTGGCAATGCAGTAAAAAATCTCTCAAAAAGTTTTTCCTGGTTTAGAAGACAGAGTGCGATTGAGGTTTTTGGTTGGCGAGTCTGCGGGCCTTGGGTTGGAGACAATTTTGGGGTAGCCTGGAGCGAATGAGCAAACGATAGGTAGAGTTGGGATATTAGTACACTTGGTTGTGTGACCCTAACATCCCAAATCTGGAGCACTCTCTAGCCTAGTTACTTATCCTATCACTGCCGGTATATCCTGAAAAAGAGTCATACTGCTTCGCCATTACTTCGTCTACCGTTTCGCCTATAAATGTGAAGCGATACTTAATTGTCCCGTTAACGGTAACAGTGTCAAAGAACATGTCATAAGGTCGTACAGTTATACGTGGCTTGGCATTAACACCCAATGGCAGATAGGCAATAAGTTTTTCTTCGGTTTCGCTATGACGAGCTACACCCAAAACCAAAACCAGTAAGCCTTTGTAGTGTTTGTAGACACCTGCACGAAGTTCTTGCATGTTTAAAAGTATAGCACCAAGCACTTTTTAGACAGGAATCGTTTCATTAATTGTGAGTATACTCGGTCAGCGGATTAATATAAAAGCGCTAGGAGCAATATTGCTCGAATACTTGGCAGTATGCGCAACGCGCTGGTCAGATCTCGGACTTCTTATCTTGGAGTGCTGAAAAAACTATGCCTAAGATAATCAATGTGAATGTGATCAAATTGAGGAGGTTGTTTTTAGTGTCTCCTAATATAAGGAAGAAGAAAGTTATTGAGGCTACTGTCCAGCACGCGTTTTTTGCCAATCGAAGATTTTTTACATCCATACATATAGTATATCTTAAAAATTGGTGACCACACCGAGATTCGAACCCCAAGGAATTGCAAGGACGTACCTCGCAAAAATAAAAAATATGTTGTAACTAGAAACTAGACAAAAAGTAAGTGATTGTATTTTGTCGAAGTGACTTATATCGCAGCAGGTGTAAAGCTTGTGCTGGTACACTTAGAATGGTTAACCTTGCATACATAGGTAAAACCAGGTTAACTAAGGGGGAATCATGGACGCAACACTTGATGCAAAAAGAATTGACCAAAACACTTTGGCTCTTTTAGAGTCGGTATTCGGTAACATTGAATCAATTAAGCTACCGATTGACCTCAATCGTATAGTAAGACACTATGGTTTAATCATAAGACAGGGCGTGTTTCCTAACCCAGAGGTAGAAGGCGCTCTAGACAGAAGCATTAGAACTGTATTTCTATCAGAAAAAGATACGTTTGAAGAGAAGAATTTTACCCTTGCACATGAATTAGGACACTATAAGCTGCACGAGGAGCTTGAGAAAGATGTCTTCACAATGCACCAGCTTAATAATCTCTTAGAACGACAAGGTAAAGATACTCTAGAAGATCAAGCGGACCAATTCGCGGCAAGCCTTCTGATGCCCAAAAAACTTCTTGAATCATTATGGGAAGCTACGGGCAAAGATGTCGAAGCTATTGCAAAGATATTTGGGGTGCCAATGCCTGTTGCAACCTTCCGGCTTCGAACACTAAAACTCTTATAGTACCTTTCTATGGCAGATACTATCCCCAAACTTGATAAAACTGTTTCTTTGCAAAAAACGTCTGTCAATCAGAAAAGCGCTGCGGTAAAACGAGTTGAATTTTCGTTTCCTGACGTTGCCGGCTTTACGGAGCAGGAAGTTGAACAACCATTTTCACTGACAGCCGAGGGATGGCGATGTGGTCTTAGACAGACTGAAATTGAAGACAACAAACAAAAGGTAAAGGCTCGTCCTTTCCTAGCTTGGGGAGTTGGTATGTTGTTAATAGTGCAGAATGCTGGGATATGGTTTATAGTCGTCTGGGCACTTAACAAAGGTCAGTTACAGGATTTGCAACTCATATTCAGCACCCTCATCGCAGGAAGTCTTACTCAGTCATACTTCTTGATGAGATTGATAACCGAAAAAGTGTTTGGAGATATTAACTATCATAATGGGGATGAGAAGGGGTAAGAGTCTTTGGGGATACAAGGACGCAATTCGCACAAATAAGAAATATGTTGTAACAGGGATAGCGGCCACGGGGATAGCGGACTCCCTCCTTTTCCGCTGCGGCGTGCTTGGAGTAAACTCCTGCGCGCGTCCTCGCTACACCGAACCCCGGTTGCCGGGATGAAAACTCCGGGCATCCTCAGGGTTCCATGAGTGGCATTACAGATCTACAGCAAAGCTTCCTAAATTGTCATCGTTGAACCACATAGTATTATGCTGTGCATCAAAAACGCCACTATTGTTGTATACAATATCTTCGGCATCAATACCCAAGTGTAATTTTCGGATAGGAACACGCTCTTTCGAAATAGGTTCGTCGCTGCCGCTCAATGGTGAACGTATGACGCTAAAAGGCAATCCCAAATAGGCGTCAGTTGTGCTCCCCGCCTTCGCTATGATGCCATCACCGTTCAGGTTTATCCCAAGTCGTAAAAAGGCCATGTCCTTACTGGTCTTCTTTCCGGCACGATCGTAGATAACCACCCCTTGAAAAACCTTGTAGCTTCTATCTGGGTAGCTTTCGGCAAGCCAGACATGGTTTCTGTCACCACCTAGCAATCCTACACTGGGATATGTGCCTACTTTGTTCAAAGAGCGTGTCGCGCTCACAAAATAATAGAGATCTGTATTCGTGTTTTCAGGAATAGAGGCATTCGCCGTGCCATTAGGAATCAATATCCATAGGTCGCCATTGTCGAGCGCCCACACCGACTGCGTTTGTATTGCATCAACAGGTGCGGAATTTCTATTGACAGCCGTAATTGCTTTTGATGCCACATCCAATTGTTTAACGGTATCCTTGCCCACCCAGTTTATTTTACCTTTGCTACAAGCAAATCGCGGTTCACCAACGTCATTTTGCAAATCGATGAACTGCTCTGTTTTGCTAGCATCCAATTTAAGCAATTGTGTTTTTGTCCAGGTACCATCACGATAACCTGCATGTCCAGACCCATACGATCCAACAAAGATATAAGTAAGCGTTCCGTCACAAATAACTGGCACGAGAGCATCGTACGGCTTGTAATTCGCAATTTTGAATTCGGTCGCTTGTGTGAAGTCAGAACCTTTCGCTATAGCTAGGCCCTCTATACCCGTGAAACCGGAATAATTTGTTGTTTTTGCATAGCTAAAAATGAGGTTACTATCTTTATCTGCAGCCATAACCCTGATAAACGGCGATAGCCCTGTTGCTTTAGCAATTTCGTTTATAAGCTTCTGCTGCTCACCATCATCATAGTATTCTAGGTCTTCAGAGAGGATGCCATTCTTTTTCAGCTCCAAAGTATCATTTTTAAAGCTAGCCTTGTATTGAACTGTCTCATTACTGTCACATAAAGAACCCAAAAGCACAACGGCTGGGTCTTTAAGATGATGGGCGAGATCTAACCTAGGTCTTGTTTTATCGCTGCTAAGACCTGTGACCGGCTGCCAAGCACCCGATTTATCCAACTTGTAAAAAAGAGTGGCCGTTACATTGCTTTCGTCTGCACAGCTTTTATAAGCATTATTTTGACCCATGGCAAAAAGTTGATCATCTATTTTAAAGATATACATCAAGTTCTGCCCGATGTCACTCAACGTCCATTCAGAGTCAGCCTTGTTATAAACCCATACTTTTGAGGAATATCTCCGGGCTGCCGCTATAAAATCCTTGTTTGCCTGAAAGTCAGAAGCATTTACTGGAATTGAGGCACCTTCCTGCGCATCTAACGGGATAGTATTGTCCTCGTGGTGTGCTTTCCACGTTTTTGTCGAATCATCATATTTGTAGAAAGCTTTCGAGGTACTCATGTAAAGCTTGTTTGCAAACTCATCATGGAAAAGCTGCGCATTCTCGACCATTGCGCCCGTTTCGACTGTCTCAAAACCTGAACCGTCCGCTTTGAGAGTTGCTACTCCCTCCTGTGTACTCAGCCACAACTTATTGTTGTGCGCTATCAATGCGGTCGGCGATCCAGCCGGTACGCCATTGCCTTGCGTGTAGTACACAGGCGAGTCGCCATTTTTAATGCGAATGACCGCGCCGGGAGTCGCGTACCACTCGGCGTTTTGGTATGAAAGATAGGCATTAATTGCATTGAAACGAGGTGCAACTTTTCCAGTGTTGCTGGTTTGTGGTTGTACGACAGGAGTAGTTTTCGTATCACGAAGCGTAAAGAACCAGTAAGCCGTGACTCCTGCTATTAATAGAAGCACCGGCAACGCAATAAAGAGTAGTCTCTTAATATTTCGGTGCGAAGTTTTGTTGCTATTACCTGAGACGGTGGTCGTTAGAGCAGACTCAAGTGCATTCTGGGTCACCTCTACATTCCCACTAGCTTTATTTTTATTATCCATAATCTGAATGGTAGCACATCATATAAACGAATAAAACTGCGCAGCCAAGAGGGATATCGCTGCGGTTTTCGCCCTCGCGGGTTCGAATCTCATGAAGAATGACCACCAAAAATACCCAAACCTAAAGGCTCGGGTATTTTTGTTGGTGACCCCACGGGGATTCGAACCCCGGTTGCCGGGATGAAAACCCGGTGTCCTAACCATTAGACGATGGGGCCGTTTGGCCTTTGGCACTACTGTTTTTGACTGGCTTATTCTACCACAACAGAGATGAAAAGAAAATCCCCTCTGGTGCAGAGAGGAGATTTTCGAGTAGTCTTGTTTTGGAGCGGTCAGTCAGTGCTCGTTACTCGTAACTTTATCACATTAGCGTACTATTTACCACCCTTTTATCCACAGTCTTATAGTCAATACTCTATATGTTGTGGTGCTTGCGGCGACGCGCTACAAACATATGATGGCCAAGAGCGCCTAAGGCGGACATACCGGCAAACGCACCCATTAGGCCGCCTGTGCCCGTGTTAGGTAGAGCCGCTTGGCGTACTACAACTGGTGCTGCTGCGGGTAGCACAACGCCGCAATCAGGAGAATTGGCAAGCAGATGCTGCTTCCCTGGTATCGTACACATCGGAGGCTGAAGAGTAGCAGTCGTCACCGCACTCTGGCAGGTAACGGTTTTTGTCCCTTCCAGTGTATTAAAAGTAACGCTTGCTAGAACTGTATGGGTCTGGCCGTCGGCCGCAAACTCGTAGTCGCGGAAGATATTGCCGGCTGTGTCTTTATCGGTGACACCGGTGACCGTATTCGTGCCATCCAACGTGAAGTTTGAACTGACAAGCTGCGTGTATTTGTCTTGCGCAGTTTTGGCTACAAAGCGAAATTTACGCTTCTGGTCGTCAAGCGCAGAGCTGATAAGTTCGGCGCACACGAACATAGGTGGTACATATTCTATTGTCTTAGCACAATTGACAGCAGCCACTTCAATTTCGCGGCCACCTGGCACTTTTGCGAATACTTTAGCTGTTACGGTGCCAGACTTCTTGAAGGTATGCTCTACTGGATCACTCAAACTCGTTTTTGTAACAGTACTACCGTCGTCGCTAAAGGTGTATTCAACGCGGCTCACCGTAGCATTGTTAGTAAAGTCAGCTGTTGTAGTGAAGGTGTACTTGTTAGGGTTATCGGCGCTCTGAGTGGCATTCAAGGCCTGGCATGTAGCTGTAGGCGTAACTCTATCGCCGGCAAGCGGGTTGCCGCAGGCATTCACAACTGCATACTGAACGACGCCCTGGTCATTAAAATACACGAGTGCTGGCATCGCATCGGCCTGGAGCATAGCCTGTGGGGAAATCCGATAGTACGAACCTGCTCCGGATATACTATAGGGTGTCGTATGGCCGGGCCACTCCTGCCTCGTAATGCTCCAGGCGTTATTGAGTACTACCTGGTTATCAACCACAACACGTCCGTCTTTGTAAACGGTCCCCATCTTTGCGTTTGCTGCAAACTTATCATACTCACTGGGATCAAGACGAAAATCGGAGGTAAAGTTCTTGGCTACCGCCTGCATATCACTAGGGTCGTTAGCGCGCAAATCGCTGATATATTCATTCGCGTCCAGGGCACCGCAACCGCCGTTAAGCGGTTTATAGTTGATGGCAGTCAGTGCGCACTCACGGCTGTTGGAAGCAACTGTCGTTTGTTTGGTGATTAACCCGAGGCACACGGCGCTGGTTAGGGCAACAGCGAAGGCACTGACAACAATCAGATGCAGGGCACTTATATTACGAATACGGTACAGGATATTACTGGTATTCACGCTAGAAACACCTCCTTGGTTCAAGTAAACCGTTATTGCCGCTTATGCTCTCGCATAAATCACTATACGAACATGTTGTGCCCTTGTCTAGTTTCTGGTAGCCACGAACAAAAGCTACCGCGTACTACTAGATTTCTCTGGAACAGGCTCAAGCTTTTGTTTGGCAAAGCTGAAACCAAATGTGCTCCCCTTGCCTTCCTGGCTCCGGAAAATGATCGCCCCACCATGCGCAATAACAACTTTCTTTGCCATAAATAGCCCCAAGCCAGTCCCATCGGGGCGTGCACGTTTAGCATTGCCGGCACGATAGAACTTAGCGAACAGACGGTGTTGCTCATGTCGGGGCACTCCCAAACCTGTATCTACAACTGTAAACTCAATCGATTGCGGTTTATCGGCGACGTGAATTGTAATATGTCCGCCGGCGGGCGTGTAGTAAATAGCATTATCTATAAAGTTCATGATCACTTGCCGCAGCTTCGTCTCGTCCAGCATGTACTGCGAAAATTGTTCAGGTTTGTCGTAAATAAGTTCAAGCTCTCGCAATCTTGCAGTTTCAACTAGCTGTTTGACTTCGCTGTCCACGATCTCAGCTAAGTTACAGGCCATCGGCTCTATAATGAACTTGCCGGTGCGTAAACGTGACACATTAAGCAAGTCTGATATTAAATACACCATGCGCTGTGAACTAATGAACGCCTGGTTGAGCAACTTGTGCTGTAGCGGGCTAATTTTGCCAGCATCACCCTCCAAAACCATACTAACATAGCCCTTAACTGATGTTAGCGGCGTTCTGAGCTGATGAGACGCTAAGCTGATAAACTCATCTTTGGTCTCATCGAGCAGTTTTAGATTTTCATTAGTCTTGTGTAGCTTGCGGGTCGCAGCTTCAACCTCTCGCTCTAGCTTGATATTAAACTTTTCGATCTCCTCAAATCTAAGCGCATTTTGAATAGCAATTGTGAGTTCATCAGTCATAATCTCCATTGTCTTAATATCCTGCTGGGAGTAAGGATTTCCGCTCTTCTTTACACCTAACACCAAGTAGCCATATCCTGCGCCGCTCATTTGAGAGGTATTCGCCAACCGGGCGAAAGCCCCAACATCGTTTTTCCGCATAAACTCGCGCACGCGGGGGCAGTCATCTGGCACTTTGTCTGCAACTAATACATTAGCAAGACCCATTGGCATGCACTCTTGTAACAACTCTGCTTCTTTTAGATTGAGTTTATCTGTAGAAGCGTCACTAATGATACGTTGAGGTTTACCGTTGGTCGCCTTGATACTAAACAAACAAAATTCAGATTTGATAGTTCGGCCTATTAGTTGTGCTGATTGTGATAATAGTGTATCGGTCTCAATGGTAGAAACTAATACTTCGTTCAATTGGTCCAAAAAATCCTGAGCATCATAGGCATCGTGAAAAAACAATCTGTTAGTCACTCTGTCGAATGATTTTTTGAGCCAATAGACCGTTGGAGTAAAAAGCAAGGTAAGAAGAATATAAGTAATATGTTGCCCTGCATCAATGTGCCCGTTATTAAATACAAAGTAGGAAATCATAAGCACTGAAATCGTATAAGTCACCACAAAAGTTGTGACAAGTAGCAAGTAGGCTACAGACCGAGCAATAACTCTCCGAATGTCGAAAAGCTGATGTTTAATGATAGCAAATGTCGTGAAGCCTAGAAAAATAATGGTATAAAGTGGGGCGAAAACAACGAAACCACTGTATTTAAACAAAGCTATAGGGATAAGTACTGTGCTTATTAACAGCCCTAGCATTACAATGAGGCCGTACACTACATATCTATACTGTGCTCTTGCATGTCCTCTGGCCGACCATAGCTTTCTAAGCAGCGTGTAGACAGTCGCACAGCTAAGACTGATAGCAAAGACGGCAAATAAGCCGAAAGCTGGGCCCGAAGATGCCTTTACTTGATCGTTGGCATCAATATTAACTTCAGTAAACGCAAATGGCGAGAGGGTCAGTAGCATTATGGCGAGCGTCGCTAGAACCAAATAAACTAGCTGTTTTTTCTTTAGCAACAACTTACGGTTTGGGAGTGTATGCGCCAAGAGAAAAAAGAGCGCGACCTGTAAGGCGGCCAGAAAGATACTTAGACGCACCCAGAGTAATCCATGCTGAACATAAGTCGGATTCACCGAAATATATAAATCAATAAGCCATAGACCAGTTACTACTGACAATATAGCAAATATTCTATTGGTAGCATTTTTTGAGTCGTTCTTAAGTACCACAATAGCCAGGAAAGTATTAATGATAACAGTGATTAATAGTACTGGCAGCCTAAGACTTATAATATCCACGGACCATCACCTCTTCAAAAAGTCAGTTACGAGTTTATTGAATACTGCAGGAGCTTCGACAGGTGGCATATGCCCAACTCTCTCTAGGGTATGCAGTTTAACCCCTGGTATGGTTTTGATACTATCAACGACAGTCGAAAATGGCATCAGTGTGTCTTCTTTACCCCATATAACAAGAACAGGCTTACGAACCTTGGATAGTTTACTCTTTAGGTACAGCTCTTTGCGCATACCCTTAATGTGAGAAAGCCTACTAATAAAGAGTAGGTTGTGTGATGTCTTCGATAGTTCATAAAAGTAATCGATAAACTCTGGTGCTAAAGGCAGCTGTTTGTCAAAGAAGACATCGCGCATAAATTTCTCAAGGTTTTTATTACTGCGTACCGGACGCAGTGCGGTTTTAGTCATAAGCACTGCAAGGGGTCTAAGCGAAACTGGTCTGAATTGCATGGGCATATGGGTTGTGAAACCTAAAGGATTGGCCAGAACGACTTTGCGTACATAAGATTTGTCATCAATAGCCAGCTGTATTGCTATCCATCCTCCAAACGAGCTGCCTACTACATCAATGTCTGTAAGCTTATTAGTTATTACAAAGTCATCAACAATCGTTACGAATTCGTCAAACTCCATCTTATGAAAGTTGACTGGTGTCGAGTATCCTGCGCCAGGTAGATCCAGAGCGTATACCTTAAAGTTTTCCGCTAATTCGGCAATATTCTGGTACCACTGCGGCCAGCCTATATTGGCTCCATGCAACAGTAAAACTGATTTTCCCTTACCCGCTACAACATAATTAATAAGATACTTTCCGAGGTGTACCTGCTTGAACTCCAGTGGCACATCGATAACCTTAGCTAGTTGTTTTTGAGTTTCCATGAAAGGCACTACTAAATCATTTCGTCTTGGAGTGTGATATGGCTTATGTTTACTATACCCCATGCGGAAAAAAAATTGCGGTTTCCCAGGTAGGTTCAACATTTTTGATACCTCAGTGCGTGTTTGGGGGCTTTCAATTAGTGCGGCAAGTGGAGCCATAACCACTCCCATCGCTGTTGCCTCCAAGGCGATAGTCTCATAATACCTACCGACATCAAACCACTCTTTTGGGCTATCTCTTTTAGATGCGATAAAACCAACTGCTGAACTGTCAGCCACAAGCTGGGCATCTTTCTTTGCCATAACCTTAACAATCGGTTTGAAGCGACGGATGAGTGTTTTCATGATTTTAGACTGCGCGTCTGATGCTCCAACCACAAATCCCGGCATCCCGTCATATGCCTTCGTGTTGCTCCTCCGCAACCATTGGCTTAGCTCCTTAAAGAATGCTCGCCTGGCAGCAAAACTTAATATTGCCGTTTGCTGCATTGTAGCTGTTTTCTGTACTTGGTGCGGATCGGTCAATAGCGTAAGCATGCTAGCACCCACCGGATCCACTTCTAGTAGCTGCTTTTGGTGCGTAGTATCGAGAGGCTTATGCGCGTAAGGAAGTTTAGCAGAATATCGTTTTGTTATCGCACTGAATAGCCTATTATTTGCGGATGTAACTTTATGCTTGTGGAAAGTCAATCTTATTCCGCCTAAAGACCACGTGCAGTCAGCTCTAAAGCCAAAATACTCTGCAGCTACAAGGATATTTGTGACACAACAACCCAGACTTATTTGTAAACCACGGCCGCTTGGATCGGACTGCGGAAGCATGGTGGCAGGATTAGCTGTTATTATCAGCTGGTTTCCACCCGTCTCAAACTGCCACAGTTGTGTGTTATGTATCGAGGGAGCCAAGGTACCATAAAAAGCTAGAAAAATGATTTGATCTTCTATCGAGCCATTATTAGGAAAATCATGCTCATTGATCTCCCAGGCTTTATAATTATCTGCTGTTTTCATTCGATCACTTTATTGAGCTGGCCAAGTATATCTTTGCGCCCCTCATCGTTAATTGGTGATAGCTGCAAAATTTTATCAAAAGCAACATGGCTTCGACCACTTGGCAAAGAAAGGCCAAGAGCAAGACGTCTTACCAGATAGGTTGCCAGGCCGCCGTCAACCGCAATGGTGCCATAGAGTTGGGGCCTGCCTACAAGAGTCTGGTTGATTTGGAGCAATGAGGCGAGCGCGCGCGTAGGGATATAGCCGCTGCCCACAATTTGCATCGCATACTTTACTTTCTCCTTCTCGCCGATTTTGGTGCGCAAAACCTCCTCAGGCAAATCACCAAGTAACCCATTAAACAACTGTAAGTCATTATCAAGGTCGTAGCGTTCAACGTCCACAAGAATGCTGTCACCAAGGCTTGTCAGCATAATCACCGGAATCTTTGCTGCTTTGGCAGCAATGCGAAGACGTATTTTCATCTCAAAGTCATCGATCTCGTCAAATACAGCATTAAGGGGACGCTCCCCTGTAAAAAAAGTTCGTACATCGCCAGCGTGCAATCCATTTGGCCAAGCCTCTATCTCGGCGTAAGGGTTAATTTCGTACAATTGTTGCATAGTTACATCAAGCTTAGGTTGGCCAAGCTTATGGATACCTGAGCGAAGCCGGTTCAGGTTGGCCGTTTCCAGCGTATCGAACTCGGCAAGCTTAAATCTGTTCACCCCGCTATACGCCAAACTGATAGCGATACTATTACCAACTGACAAGCCAGTCACACCCACACGATAGCTGGATAGCTTCTGCTGTTCTTCTATTGTGATCAATAGCTGGTTACGATTCGTCCGCAGACGGTGGTACGACTCACTGTTAACCGTATGAATCAGTGAGCCAGACCATGGAAAATACAGCCAGTTACCTTTTAGGTCAGGTTCTGCGCCGCTCTGTTCATCAATAAATGCTTCCTTAACTGCTTGGTAATCTGAAGTCATTCTCAACTCAGGATGATTAATATCAAATAGTTCCCCAAGTTGCATGACAAAAATATCGACAATATGCCATATTGGGTTCTTTTTCAGTTTTGCCAGGTCGTCAGTGGTATAGTTATTTTGATAAAGGCAGATGGGTTTAGGCAATCCGCTCATTTTTGTACCCATTTCTGTTTGGCACCTACTCTAAAGTGCGTGGGATCTTCATAAGGCCAGAGATGAATAACAGGTTTTACGACATCACCAACAACTTTGGCCGTTTCACGATACTCTGATACCTCCTCGCCCAGCCGTTGATGCAAGAGAGACTGGAATAACAACTCTGTCTTTTTGCTCGGTGTCAATCCGTGCTTTAACTCTATATGAATATGCATCTTTTGCCTGCCTGCTTCATCATAATCAACAAGCATAGTGAACTTGCCGGTGGCCAAGCTTGTGATCTTGCTCTCCTGCAAAGCCCTTCTGATAGAATCCGGATAGATTAAGAATGCGTAGTAACTGACGCTAAAATCGTTTCTCTCATATACATATAAGAATGGGAGGTTCCATAAAGTATCGGCTATCTGAGCGTTTTGAGCCTCCTTTTGCACATTAAAGTCTTGAGATTTCCGCAGTTGTTCGTGTACGGTGCTCCGCTTGAGTACACCACCATAATCTTTTAAATCATATCTGACGAGCGGCAAGCCACTGTACGCTGTACAAAATAGGTTGTTGTCTCGTGCCTCAAAATAGAATAGTTCTGGGTTGTACTGGGCAAAGGTAGGCTGCTTTATCCTTTCCGGGAACAGGGCATCTAGTGCATTCTGTCGAACCAAACGACGTCTTATCATAACTGATTCAGGCGTTTCATGGGCCATAGTGCCTAAATCAACAGTCCCATAGTGGTTTAAAGTAGACCTAAGCTCATTCCGCGGCCTGATCGTACTAAAAATATAGTCACGGAACTGTTCAGTAAATGCTTCGGCAGAAAACACAAAACCGATGTCATACGCAGCCCAAGCAACGCCTTGCCTCACACCGTCATCAAGGATATCTTTCAAAAAAGGAGCATAGGCACCAATAATAATTTGGTCAAAACTGCCCCCCAGCTGCTGAACAGCACTAATAACTTCCTGCTTGTGTACCCCTGGTGTAATAATACTCAAGTTATATTTACTGTTTTCGGCTACAATTTTGAGTGCTTCATATGTAAACAACCCTCCAATCCATGCACCCATAGGGAATGCCACGATATATAATGTACTCTTCGACTGGATCTCAAAATTGCTCCGCAGATATAAATCGGCAGAAATCGCGTATTGCCAGTCTTGTGAGTACTCCCGCGGGAAATAATAGGGCTGGCCGGTTGAGCCGGAAGTAGTAGAAATGACCCATTGCTTGTGTGCAAACTCTCCGTCCCAGCACAGCATTTCTTTTGGATATTTGCGGAGATAGTTGTCTTTGTCTATTGCTGGGATTAATGCAAAATCTTTTATTGAGTGTACGTTCCGGGCAGAGAATTTGTGAGCTTTTAGGAAATCTTTGTAGGCAGGTACTCGTTCAGCCATTTCATGAAATAAGTGCAATACCCGCTTCTCGCCTCTGCGCATCCATTGATCTTCGTTCTGTGTTTGCAAGCGCGAACTCAGGAGCTCTGCATTTCGATATCCACGCGGCAATAGTAACTTGCTCATAAGCTTTGAGTTTCTATCAGCATTGTATCACATCGGGCTTGCTAAGGCAGGGCAGGCAAAGGCTCATTGTTTGTCAATTCCAAAGGGAGATGCGATCTTCTTGGTGAGCTCTCCCAAGATTTCAGCACCACGCTGCAACGTTTGCAAGTCAGCACCATAAGAAATGCGTACATATCCCTGCAAGCGAGAGAATGCTCTGCCTGGCACTAAGATAAGATTATGCTCAGTCGCCCGTTCAACAAACTCGGTGTCGGTTAGGCCAGCAGGAGCCTTAATAAAGGCGTAAAAAGCCCCTTGCATACCGTGGATGTCATAACCCATCTGTCTGAGCTCGGTAGCCAGAAAGTCTCTCTTTGTCCGATATTTGTCTGTAATAGCAGGGCGATGTTGCAGCGCAGCCAAAGCGGCGTGCTGAGCAATGGACGAAGACGACATCACTACATATTGCAGCAGATCAGTCACAGCTTCAATAAATTCTGTCGGGCCAGCAATATAGCCAACTCGCCAACCCGTCATCCCAAACTCCTTAGAGAAACCATTCATAGTAATGGTATTGGGATAAATGCTACCGACACTGAAATGTTTTGAATCGTACACGAAATGTTCGTATATCTCATCGGATATGATTGTAAGGTCGTGTGCTTCAGCGATGGCAGCTATCTTACGTAGCGTAGCTTCCGGGTAGACGGCACCGGTTGGGTTATTAGGCGAATTGACTACGATAGCCCTGGTCCGATTAGTAATACTTGCTTCAATTGCAGCTAAATCCGGTTGAAATGTAGGCAAGGTTGGTGCATATACCACATGCGCGCCCACCATACTGGCTAAATGGGGATATGGAGGGTAGTATGGGTCGAATACGATAACTTCGTCGCCAGGATCAAGTAGTGTCAAATATACCAATAGCTGGCCCGTAGTAAGACCTGGAACGATCGCTACATTATTAGTCGAGCAAGAAATGCCATTTTCTACAGTAAGCTTCTCTGCAAGTGCACTCCTGAGCTCTGGCAAGCCGGAGGCCGGAGTATATACAGTCTTATCTTCTTGGATAGCCCGAATGCCGGCAGCTTTGATATGCTCAGGCGATAACTCCTCGGGCACACCGATGCTTAGGTCAATAGGATTAGTCAGCTCAAGCTGCTTTTTAACCGCGTTGCGAAAATCTCCGCTATCAAAATATTGAAGGCGTTGGGCAATATGCATCATACGATTCCTCTATTAATGATCTTCCTACGATTGACCTATTTATAAAAAAGCACCACCTACTACTTATGGCGTTCTTCTGCACCTACTAATGCGCGCTATTGAATAATAGTCTTAGGGACTGTGTAGCGTCAAGCAATCTGTTATTAAGTTTTATATTAGTACAAATTTAGTTGTAATGACGCATTATTTTTATAAGTGGTAAACTGGTAGAGTTAAAGAGAGGTAATATGAGCACCAAAATCGCAATTATTGAAGATGACCAGGCCATCTCGCAAATGTATCGCATCAAGTTTGAAGCAGAAGGCTACAACGTCGAGACTGCTGAGAATGGCAAACTAGGGCTTGAGCTCTTAGAAAAGATGCGCCCCAACATTGTACTCCTGGATCTCATGATGCCCATTATGACTGGTGAAGAAACGCTTACAAAATTGCGCACCACCGACTGGGGTAAAGACATTAAAGTTATCGTCCTCACTAATAAGGGTGAACAGGAAATACCGCCACAGGTTAAAGCGCTAGGTGTCACCGCTATGATTCTTAAGGCCGCTATGACCCCCCGGCAAGTTGCTGAGTTAGTAAAATCTAAACTGGCCGAATAATCCGGCAAGACTGTTAGAATAAAATTATGAAGGTTGCAATTGTCGGCTATGAGACCGAAGGTAAACTGAGTTATACATACTGGCAAACCAAAGGTGCAGACATTACTATCTGCGACCAAGACGCAGACAAAGAGGTGCCGCCTGGCGTAGCCTCACAACTAGGTCAAAACTATTTACAGAACTTAAGTAGCTTTGACCTTATTGTCCGTACAGCAGGGATCAACCCTGGCATTATTATTGCTGCTAACCCTGGCGTTGAAAGCAAGATTACAACAGCGGTGAATGAATTCTTACAGGTCTGTCCTACCAAAAACGTTATTGGCATTACCGGCACTAAAGGCAAAGGTACTACTTCGACACTGGTTGTTAAGATGCTTGAAGCAATTGGTAAAAGAGTCTTCCTAGGCGGCAATATCGGCACTCCCCCTTTTGCATTCCTGGACCAGGTTACCCCTGATAGCTGGGTAGTTTTAGAACTATCAAGCTATCAACTTTACGACCTCAAGCACAGCCCGCATATTGCTGTTTGCCTCATGGTAGTACCCGACCACCTGAATTGGCACAATGATATGGAGGATTACATTTGGTCAAAAGCCCAGCTTTTTGCACACCAGGATCCCAACGATATCGCGATTTACTATGCAAAGAACGAAACTTCCCGCCGCATTGCCAACACAAGTCCTGGTACCAAAATCAGCTATTACGCCGAACCTGGTGCACATATTGCTGATAACCATATTGTTATAGATAACCAACAAATATGTGCGGTTAGTGAGCTGCAGCTCCTTGGCCGACATAACTGGCAAAACGTCTGTGCGTCAGTCACTGCAGTATGGCAGGTCAGCCAAGACGTAGCTGCGATACGGTCGGTAGTTACCAGTTTTATGGGTCTTCCGCACCGCCTGGAGTTAATCCGCGAACTCGATGGTGTACGTTATTATAATGACTCGTTTGCCAGCGTAACCGATGCCACAAAAGCCGCAGTCGAAGCAATACATGGAAAAAAGATACTGATCATAGGTGGGTACGATCGTATGCTGCCCATAGCGAGCTTTACGACGTTTTTGAAAGAGCAACAGGCAACGCTATCCGGTATCTTGCTCATTGGTCAAAGCGCAGAACGTTTGGCTGCAGAGTTCGATACCGCTGGTGTGCAGGGATATCATCTCAGTCATGCAAGCAACATGAAGGAAATTGTGAGTGAAGCTGTAAAGCTGGCCAGACCAGGCGATGCAATTGTCTTATCACCAGGTTTTTCCAGCTTTGATATGTTCAAGAACTTCGAGGAGCGGGGCATGCTATTTAAACAAGAAGTTGCTGCATTATGAGCAAATACCAGCAGTTTATCTTTGACACATACGTTTTTGATAAAGCCAAGAAACAGCTTGACCTGTGCTACAGCTTGGACGACCAACTGAACTTTACAGAAAGCTACCACTTTGATTTCGACTTTGCAGATTATGACGAGGCTGTGTTGGACCGCGCCATTCAAACGCTCTTCTTTATGGCTGGTGTATCATACTACAAAACATATTTGCCGCCCCAGATTGCTGTGCGCCAGGGAACCATAGATACTCTCATGGCTCAGTTCCTGGGAAAGACATACCAACGTGGTTTAGGAGAGTTCTTTTACGTCAATAGCCTCGACTCAAACACTCAAATCGCGTTTCCTGCCACGATGCAAGCCATGCAACCAGTTACTCACAAAGGAGCAGGCCAATTAGTCGGATTAGGAGGCGGTAAAGATTCTTTGGTCACTATAGAGTTGTTGCGTCCTGGAACGAGTGACCTGGCAACATGGAGTGCTGGCCACCGCCCACAACTCACCCCTCTCGTAGAGCGTATTGGGCTCCCTCACTTTTGGGTAGAACGCACCTGGGATCGTAAGCTCTTAGAAGTAAACCAGCAAGATGCCTACAACGGCCATGTGCCTATTTCGGGCGTGTTAGGTTGTGTTGGTATCGTAACAGCAGTGCTGGCCGGCAAGCGTGACATCGTTGTCTCTAACGAGCAGTCGGCAAATGAACCTACTATGGGCTACCAAGGTGTAAACATTAACCATCAGTATTCTAAGTCCCAGGAATTTGAGCGCGATTTTCAGGCACTCCTCTCTCATCAATTTGGCGATTCACTGCGTTATTATTCTTTGCTACGTCCATTCAGCGAATTAAGGATTGCCGAGCTGTTTGCTGGCTTGGCTTTCGAAAAATACAAAGACGTCTTCAGCTCCTGCAATCGTGCCTTCACCCATACCAGTGACCGCATGTCATGGTGCGGGGAGTGCCCAAAATGTGCCTTTACGTTCCTCATCCTCACGCCGTTTGTCGCACAACCGGCACTGGAAGTGACATGGAATAAGAATCTGCTACTGGATGCAACGCTAGAGCCAACATATCGTCAGTTACTCGGCATAGAAGGCGACAAACCATTGGAGTGTGTAGGTGAGATTCGGGAATCCCGATTTGCTATGCGCTTGAGCCAAGAACAATATCCAACGCTAAAAGACAAGTATGTATTCGACTTGCCACCAGACTATAATTTCCGAAAGCTCAGCAGCCATGAATTACCTGATGACATATACCAGGTATTTACAAAAGTACTTGCTAAGCTTCAGCCACAGCCCGGGCAGCACGAATAACATTGTCGAACAGTGCGCATACGGTTAAGGGGCCAACGCCGCCCTTCCTTGGTGTTAACGTCAGGTCTTCACGTTCGTATACTTCGTCAGCTACATCACCGACTGTCTTTCCGCCTTCACTGGCCACCCCGGCATCAACTACGACAGCACCGCGTTTTATCATATCTGAAGTTATCAGTGCCGGCTTTCCGGTAGCCGTAATAATGACGTCTGCCTCTGATACCGTAGCCTTAAGGTCTTTTGTCTTGCGGTCAGCCACCGATACATCAACTTCGGATGCCTTAAACATACGCTCTAGTGGAGCACCCACCAATCTCCCCCGCCCTACCAGTAATACTTTTTTGCCTTGCAGGTCAATATTGTAACCAGCGAGCAACCATAAGATAGCCAAAGGTGTCGCAGGGTCAAGCGTTGCATTCTTACCGAGCGCATCAACGTCTTTGGCAGGCGCAACCAGGTTTACCAGCTCTTCAGTTTCATCTGGTCTTTCCAACGGCAGTTGGATGATAATACCATGTACGCTAGGGTCATCGTTAAGCGTCTTGATGGTACTAGGTAGGTCATCCTGTTTGATTCTATGTATGTCTACATCAACAAGAATATCCGCGCCATAAGCTTTCTTAACACCTACATATACATTGGTGACCGGATGATCAATAGCCGCCACGATAGCAAGCTTCGGTTGTATGCCCCACGCCTGCCGGAGGGCACGAACTTCGTGAGCTTGGCGCTCTTTGATAAATCCTGCCAATTCCTGACCGTTTAGCATCTTCACGGGATTATTGTAACAGATTACACGTGCTACGGCTGCTTGCATCTACAGGTTACACTGCAATTACCTTGGAAATCAGTCTTGGTTTGAGCCCAGAGCCTTGCAGGAACAGGGGTAATGTGCTATATTTCATACGTTCAATACGGGCCATTAGCTCAGCTGGTTAGAGCATCTGCCTCTTAAGCAGAGTGTCCTGGGTTCAAGTCCCAGATGGCCCTCCAAACGCTTATGCTATTATTCGTAATATGATTTTCAGGAATTTTGCACGACCAATTGAATTTACACAGTTAGACAATTGGATGTTTTTGAGCGGGATAATTGCGTTTCTTGCTTTCGTTGCTTTACTGATATTGGGCGTGACTTATCTTATTACGAAGGTAACCGGCAAATCATCACCTATTGTGTTACGGCTTATGAAAATAATTTTCGTAATCTTTATAGTGACAGCCCTTAGCCTTTTTTATGTGGCTTAAGCAATACTGAACGAAAGTCTAGTTTTTATATTCTGGAGCATCATCAGCTGAAAATAACGTAGTTACGATAAGGCCTACAATGACTCTCCAAGCATAGTGAAAGACTCTTACGCACCATGCGATTTTGGACCTCGCGAACAGGAATGTGT
>JBGTMJ010000030.1:0-12520 GCA_041743655.1 Saccharimonadales bacterium (SeqCode)
CTTTTTACTTTTCAGGTAATGTTATTTTGTGGAGTGGCGACGGAATAGCAGGCCAGCTAGTGGCATGGAAACTGCGATTATGGCGACGCTCCAGGCTATGGCTAACCAAACGTGGTTACCAACTGGCGCACCAGTGACCAGCGCACGAATTGCTTCAATCACTTGTGTCACCGGTTGGTTGGCAGCAAATGCCCTGAGGGGCCCAACCATAGTCTCAGTCGGTACAAACGCACTACTGGCAAAGGTGAACGGGAAGATAAAGACAAAGCTGATCCATTGTACCGCCTCAATGCTTTTTGCCATGAGCCCCAATATCGCGGATAGCCAGGACATTGCAAACGTAAAGAGCAACAGAATCCCAAACACTAGGGCCCATTCTGTTACGTTCGCGGATGGGCGAAAACCAACAGCCAGTCCTACCAATATCATGATAATGCTGGAAATAGTGTTGCGAACCAGGTCCGCGACGGTATGGCCGATAAGGACGGTTGAACTGAGCATCGGTAACGATTTAAAACGATCTATAATACCGCGCTGCAAATCAGTTGCTACCCCTAGAGCTGTATATGTAGAACCAAAAGCTGCTGTCTGTATCAGAATGCCGGGTACCAGAAAGTTAACATAGGTATCGTCTTTGATTTCGATGGCGCCACCAAAAATGTAACGGAACAACAGCATGAACATAATTGGCTGGAAAGCAACCGACATCAACTGGTCCATGTTCTTGATGATATGCATCATGCTTCGCTTGATAAGGACCCCTGAATCGCTGACAGCCCAGTAGAGTTTACTCCGCTTTTCGGGTTGAATCGGTTTTGTACTGTGTATGTGTGGGCTTGTCATTACTTCTTCCCTTTTTGTTTAGAAGCTTCCTGGATATCTTCCTCATTGCCGCTTGCGGGTGCACCATGTCCGGTCAGTTGCAGAAACACGTCGTCCAATGTCGGCTTATGAAGTGACAGACTTTCTACCTTTATCCGTGTGTTCTCAAGTTTCTCTAAGAGGGATTTAAGTTTACGTACGCCGCCATCATTGGCCACACTCATGCTTCTTCGGTTTTCATCGGCCTCTACAGTGCTGCCCGTGATAATCCGGAGAGCTTTTTGTAAGTCTGTAGCCGTTTCAAATATAAACTCAATGCGCTCCTTGCCAACCTTTGCCTTTAACTGGTCCGGCGTACCCTCGGCAATGACCTTGCCTCCGTCTATAACAACTATCCGGTTTGCAAGCTGGTCAGCCTCTTCCAATTGCTGGGTTGTGAGCAGGATAGTTGAACCCTGCTCCGCAAGACTTTTAATAACGTCCCACATAGCTAAACGGCTTCTGGGGTCTAGCCCTGTTGTTGGTTCGTCCAGAAAAATGACCGGCGGCGTAGCAATCAAACTGACTGCCAGGTCGAGTCGGCGGCTCATTCCCCCGGAATAGGTTTTCGCCTGCCGATCAGCCGCTTTGATTAAATCAAACTGTGTTAACAATTCTTCCGTGCGCCTGGCAGCATCGCCTGAGCTAAGGTGGTAGAGCCGGCCCATCATTTTCAGGTTTTCCCGGCCAGTCAGATATTCATCAACGGCAGCATATTGGCCAGTCAATCCAATTATTCCCCGTACGCTGTCAGCTTGTCTTACGACTTCATATCCTTCTATGGTGATAGTGCCTGAATCAGGCTTGAGTAGCGTTGAAAGTATACGCACCATAGTGGTTTTTCCTGCTCCGTTCGGACCAAGAAGCGCCAGGATAGTACCCCGCTCTATCCGCAGGTTAATGCCGTCTAGTACTTTCAGCTTGCCAAAAGATTTGCGGACACCTTTTACAACAATTGCGTAATCACTTCTACTCATAGTTTAGGTTTCATCATAACAACTTACTATTGCTCGTGTCGAGAGCTTATTATAAAAAAGTTGGAATTATCTGCCTATAGCCGATAAACTAGTAATTATTATGGATAAGAAAACAGTTGCAATAGGTCTCGCTATCCTTGTGTTGATTGGTGGGGGTATTGCGTATCTGCTTGCCATGCCGCCTGAAGCTTCTGGAGGCAAGAGCCAGACTATGAATGAGAATACTTCCACATCCAGAGATGCAGTAGACTCTGAGACCACTGGGGGACAAGGTCACTATGTTGATTACACGGATGGTGCTATAGCCGCTACACCCGGCACTAAGCTGCTCTTTTTCCATGCAGCGTGGTGTCCCCAGTGCCGCGAGCTTGAAGCAGATATAAAATCCAAAGGCGTACCCACCGGCATTACAATTATCAAAGTTGATTACGACACGAGCCAAGCGCTCCGAAAAAAATATGGCGTAACCTTACAGACAACAATCGTGCGTGTGGATGACGCTGGTAAGCTGGAAAAGAAATACGTTGCTTATGACGAGCCTTCACTGCAAGCGGTTTTAAAGAATACGTTATAGCATGGTACTGCTGATACTGTCTTTTATCGCTGGAGTACTTACAGTAGCTGCGCCCTGCATTCTGCCACTATTACCAGTTATTATTGGCGGCGCGCTTGTTAATAACAATGGAAAGGTAACTGATCGCCAGTGGCTTCGGCCGGCCGTGATTGCTGCTAGTCTAGCCGCCTCGGTGGTGGCGTTTACGCTTTTGTTGAAAGCGACCACAGTACTTTTAGGTGTACCCCATATAGTATGGCAGCTGCTTTCCGGCACTATAGTATTGTTGCTGGGGTTGCATTTCGTATTTCCTGTGCTCTGGGAGCAGGTTTCGGCGCGGATTGGCTTATTCAATAGTTCAAACAGGCTACTCGGGGCGGCCTATAAAAAACAGGGTCTTGGTGGTGCAGTGCTAATAGGGGCAGCACTTGGCCCGGTCTTCAGCAGCTGTAGTCCAACCTATGCGTTTATTGTTGCAGCCGTATTGCCGGTATCATTTGCACAAGGATTTGCATACCTCATTGCCTATGCTGTGGGTTTAAGCGTCACGCTACTGTTAGTTGCTTATGTCGGCCAGGCATTCACGCGCCAGTTCCGTGCCTTCAACAACCCGAATGGTTGGCTGATACGCGCAGTAGGCGTGCTTTTTATAGTTGTTGGGATGCTGGTATTGTTTGGTCTGGACAAAAAGTTCCAGGCGTATGTATTGGAACAGGGTTGGTACGATCCGGTGAGTAGCCTGGAAGAGCGTTTACGTCTTTAGATTGTGGTTTTTCTAAAAAATTGTAAGGCTATAATCTTATAGGCCGACGACCTTTGCGACCGTAAGCACTAAAGGCTTAGCTGGCATCAACTTATCTTGTTGGTCGGGAGCTAATTGGTAAAATGCGTCCGGCCCCCATATGTTTGCTAATTTATAAATACACTGTTGCCGGATAGCTTCACGGTTAAGCTCCATGAAGCTATCATATTGCGATCTTATCTCAGGGTCGTTGGGCGCTGCTTTCTTGGCAGTGCGTACCATTTTCTGAATTTCTTCTCGATCTTCGGATGAAACAGTCCCAGGTATTAGCTTTGTCATGAATCTTGCCAGTGCATTCCCGTAGACATGTAGCAGGGCTTTAGCGTACAGGTGAGTACGCGTAGCTTCTAGACGTGTTTCAAACTCATAGCCATAGTCGGCCGGTTCAAACGCCTTGCATCCTGCCTTAAGGTTTAATGTGTCATGTAGGTAAACTGACGCGACATCTTTATTGTGCTCTTGTGCTATTTCTTGTGCTGCCGCGAATTTTCTATAAAATTTTTCAGTTAAAAACGCAGCATCAAGCTCCGAGCCATGCGCGATAGTTTGCGACATAGTTCTAGCATCGTTTGCTTCTACCGGAAGTCCATGCATAACATCTTCTTGCAGTAGCTTGGCTTTGTATCTATAGCCTGCATCACCTGTTTGTGCGTCTACCATTTCTCGTAGAGTGATCTCAGTTTCTGGATGCTCAATTCTCAAGCCCGCTAACGATGCAGCTCCTGCCGCTTTTGCCCTGCGCACTCTGGCCGGTTCTGGCTCGAATGTTCTAGATGCAATTTCTGAGTATATTGTTCCAGCAAGGATTTCTTCCCTCGCGCTTCTAACGCTCATTGCCTGCGCTATTTCTATCACTTCACCCGGCAAGAATTTTCTCATAATTGTTGGGCAACTGTTCACGGGTGCACTCCTGTCTTAATAACTTTGCTATTTTATAGTGCAAGCGATTCTATTCTTGCAGCTAGTATCTCTAAATAGAATAAATAATTTACATATGATCAGCTGTTGCACCCAGTTTGCGTATTAAGGGAGAAAACTTTTTACTGTTGCGTGGCGAAGGCACTGTCTGAGGCTCGCCAGTTATATGCTTGGGTTTTTGAAGTTCGTAGCGAACACGCGTTTTACGTATTGTAGCCAAAAGCTCGTGCGGTTGGTTGCGGTACTGTGGAATAGCAGCAAGAATTCTATCTTCAAAATTTCTATTATAGTTGCTGGTGGGTATATTCTCAAAGTCGTATCGCTGCAGGTAAGACAATGCCTCGAGTACGGCCGAAATGCTCCAGGCCTGGTTATGTTGCGCATGTTCTTCGGCGTGGAGTACGATTGTCGCGGGGTTCTCGGGTTCTTCCTTCGAAAGCATGTGCCCGTTATTATCGGTGTATATAAACTCTCCCAAGCTACCGCTAACTATGAGCCCGCAGATCATACGCGTCCAGATTTCCTGTGCCAGCCGCGGTGTTCCGTGTTGGTGCAGACCCGTAGCAAAATTATGCGTATTAACAATCCAGTTTGTCATTGCTCCGTGGTATTCTGCATAACTATACAATGCACGATCCCGCTGTCCGCGACTCCGTATACCGCAGTTAGTCAGGAAGTCTTCTGAAAAGCCAGTTTGTATGACGCCTTCACGAAGCTGGCGGCTGGCTTCATCATTACCCGCAAAGAAGTGTCCTTTCAGGCCTTCAAAAGCGTCAGGCATAAGCGTGTTGAGTTTTCTGACTTTTCCTGAATCTGGGTTTCGGTCGAGCATGGCCGACAGGTATGGGTATGGCCATTGAAAGCTTCTTGCATCGGGAGGAACAAAAAAATTGGCGAGTATTCTTTGTTTTAAGCCAGTTGCCAGACCACAGAGCGTATCCGATTTTGCCGGGTCAGACATAGCTATAACTTGTGCGTAGTCAAGGAATGCTTCATATGCTTGAAGCTGTGCCTCTAATGGAGCTCTGGGTGCATAACGGTTGGGCAATAGCGGAGAACCATTACGTTTATGAAGGTATGCAGGAACGGAGTCTTTGAGTGTTTGGTTAAATAATGTATCTGGGTTTAGCGGTGGTTGTAGCTCAACAAGGCCAAGCTCTGATTTATCCATACGGTCGATATAGTATTGTATGGCCCAGTCGCAGGCGTCCAGGAGACTGCGTTCCTGGCCGGACATATGCCTAAACGTTTGTTTGTCTAGATCAACACCGTTCCTAGCAAGTGCACTGCAAGCACGAACAAACCTTGCACTACCTTCAAGCTCGCCGTAATAGGTAATGGTATCAGCGTTAGCGTTATTCCACCATTTAGCACGTAACATGTGGAATATTCGCCTTGCATTTTCATCAACTGCTTCTCCATCCATGATTTCTGCGCGTATCTCATGAGGAATGGCTCCACGTCGCTCCTCCGTAATATTATTGGTGGTAAGTCCTTGATGTTCTGCAAGTGATATAAGGAGCTTGCAAGAAGAATCGTGATATTCCTGTCGCTGCGAAAGGTTATCAACCACCTGCGCGGTGTCTCGCCCAAAAAAAGCGTACTTGAAATTTATATCATCACTTGCCCACAGGTACTTTCCACTACTAGAATAGAGTCCTTGCAGTGTAGCTTTGGCCTGAAGCTCCAGCTCTTGTAAGTCGGCTTTTCTATTTTCAGGCTTGAGGCTGATGTGCGACAGACCCGGTTCTAAATCTTTAAACTTTTCCATAAGATATCAACGTTATAGTGGAGGTTAGATTCTCGCACACCACACGACCAGGTTATAAGGGCAGTAATATATAACAATAAACTTGATTATACAACTAAAATGATTAGTTTTACCACTGTGTATGTAAATACGCTTACAGACCAATCAATAGGTTCGCACTACTATTAAGGTGTTACCCAAAGGAGGTAATTAGATATGACAGACGTAGGCGACCATTTTAAAACAGGTGAAAGAGCTCCGGTATCAGGTGTCTATCGCTTTGTGCAATCAACGGATTTTCAGTGCCAGCCAATTACTCAACCCACCGATATAGCTTTGAACAAGGGTGAAAAGTTCCCAAGCCACAGGCATTGTCAAGGAACCGTGTTCTGGAGACTGTCAAAGCTTTCCTAAAAGTCGCGGTTGCACCGTTCTTTGACCGAGGCTCTTACCTTCTCTATCAAGGGTGTTTTGGGATTCCCAGTCCAAGCCTTATAGCATTCACTATGCCCCGAATCACACTGGGTCGTTTTCTACGTCGCATGAGTTCAGGCCCAGGTTGTTTGATTTGACGCTCCTCTGTTGTGGCACATATAGCTTGCATGATTCCAGGCTTTGCGTGCTCAAGGCGTTTTATTTGCTCACGCCCCAGTAAGGCTTCATCAACACTACTCTTTTCTACATCTCTTTGTAATGTCTCGCCACCGGCGCCAAAGGCAAACTCGCTCGCTACATTCTTGAACTCTGTCACTACTGATGGAAAGTCACCTTCGATTGATCGAAAGTTTTGTATTTGTTCTTCTTGGCCCGTGTCTGTTACGCCCAAGGTATTTAAATTGTCACGCACTGTATTCCCCTTAGCTTATAATCATACAAGATAGTACATAGACACGTTGCACTGCTATTTTTTACCACTTGTCGAAGCGCCTATATTGTGGGGATTTTTGTTCGCTGTAAGGCTTGCTCAAACATTCGTACTGTTTTCGACAAAGGCTTTAAGACTATCAGGTTTTGTAAGTCATTTTCTAATTTAAGATAGAAAGATGCGGATCGTTAATTTGTAATATCTAAAGCCCTTAAAGGGCTAGGTCGATAATCAGGCCGAGTATAAACAATCCGCCTGTAACGCGATTACAGCGAAATGCATAACCTGCAAGGTATGTTGGCCATCCTTCTGCAGGAAAATCAGCTGGTTTCTCGATTGGTCGTGGTTTTAGGAATACGCGTACCGTCTCAATGATCTTAGGAACACCGAGGAGTACTATAAGCAGAGGTATTCCAACTACACCCAGAGCTACCAATGCCACAACCAGAATGGGCTGCAAAACCAGCATAGCTATAACGAAAGCTCTCGCCAGTGGCTCACCAATAATGACAGGTAGTGTATGTATGCGTTTTGTACGGTCTTCTCGAAGTTTGTCGGTGTGCTTGCCAAAAAGCACTGTTGTGGGGCCGAGTGCGTACACCGTGCCTATAGCAGCGACTTCCCACGACCACGTTCCAGTAATGGCCAGAAATGTTCCCCCAACCATAAGTGGTCCCCATACCAGGAGCACTGCCGGTTCCCCTAGCCCCATGAGCTTAAGCGGCCATGTATAGAATAGAACAAAGAACGCGCCAGCTAACATGACCCAGAGTACTTCCATGCCTGAAAGAGCAACAAGTGCAAGGCCGCACAGTATTGCAAAGGCACCGGTACCTGCGATGACTGCCAACATCTTATTTTTACTCCAAAGGCCGTTCTCCAGGGCTTGTGGCCCGTACATAGTGCGGAAATAGTTGTCCTTATCCACGCCCCTTATGCTGTCAGTAAAGTCATTAAGCAGATTGTTCGTAGCATGTGCAAGTACCAACCCAAGCATGCATAACGCAAAACGTGTGCCATCGAATTTACCTGCGCCTAACGCCAACAGCCCGCCAACCCCTACAGAAAAGGCGGTCATGACAAACACCGCTGAACGCGTGGCAATGAGCCATTGCGCAATCGGATCAAGCTGCTGCCATTCCTTTTTTGATACACGCGGAATAACGCGTAATGCCTTGCCCCACATTGCTATGTCCATGGCGTCATTGTAGCCCACAGTATATTCGATTACAATGACGACATGGACGCAAAATTCGAGGCCAGGTTGGCGGAACAGATTACCGGCCATGGGCTATTATCTAAGGCTGAACGGCATCTTCTTGGTTCGTCGGCAGCCAAACGGGTACGCCCACGTTTTTTATTTGCTTGTGGACGTTTGCTTGACTTGCCTGAAACGACACTCTGGGATGCGGCGTGTGCAGTTGAGCTTACTCACACAGCAAGCCTGATACATGATGATATTGTTGACCGCACATTACAGCGCCGTACGTTATTAAGTGTTAACGTTGCGTTTGGCTATGGCGGAGCAGTGCTTGCCGGTGATAAGTTACTAACCAGAGCACTCGTGTTGCTGACAGGGACTCCGCGCCCTGCAGATGCGGTTCGTGTGGCAGCCAAAGCAGTAGCAGCAATGTCTGATGCAACTGCCCGGGAAGTAGAGTTACGTGGTAGTACCAGCACCACTTATGATGAAGTGATATCCGTTACCGATGGCAAAACCGGTGCTCTATTTTCTTTGTGTGGCAGCCTAGCCGGCCTGGCTGCAAACAATGATGCTGCTATTGAACGATTAGGGTCTGCCGGCGGATTACTTGGGCGGGTATTCCAAATTAATGACGATATTGATGATATGGAAGAAGATGCCAAAGATGGTATCCCGACTTTGCCGCAGGTTGTGGGCATTGAAGAGGCACGTAATGAAGCAAACCGTTCATTCAACGAGGCATTGTCTGTACTGGAACCTTATAGTCATCATCAGGCGTATCCGTCCTTGATCACTGATGTTCGAAAGCTTGCCCGTATGGAACTTGTAAGCTAATCAAAAAGCCTGGACATACCCAGGTTACACTATATGTTTATCGGCTCAATGCGCCCGCATGCTAAACGTGGTCCGCCGCTATGCCCAGAACCGGATTCGCCAGGTGTGTAAGGGTCGGGGTTAGCATGTACCATAATTGATGTGCCTTCGGCTGGTTCGAGAATAGATACCGGTCCATCAGACAAGCTTACCCTGGTAGTAATCGTTTCAAGTTCACCGTATCCCTGCTCGTCAACAGTAATGCTGGGCAGATCGCCGGCATGGTAGCCGTGGTTGGCATCAGGATCGGCATTACCTGCTGCGCCTGGGTCAAAATGGCCGCCGGCACATTTGAACCCTTCACATTCGCAATCACCCTTCTCGTGTATATGTAGTGCGTGCTTCCCTGGCTTGAGCGTTTCTGGCTTACCATTTAGGACGAGCCGGATATGCACATATTTCCAGCCATCAACATCATATTCAGTAAAATCAGCCTGACCCTGCATATCTGAACCGGCGACAGTTGCTTTAGCGCGCCCGGTAATTTTTTTGCTGTCAGCCTGCAAATCAACCTTCATGGCTACTCCTTCTCGCAAAAAGTATTGTAATAAGTACTGCAACAAGCATGAACCCAAATAGTGCTAACATCTGATTGGGCTCTACAATATGTGTAAGCATATGATGTGCAAAGTAATCCATTGTCCCTCCGCAGTTATAGTCTTGTAACAATCATAAGTATATTCCACTTGGCCTGGGATGTATAACTTCCACGATCTAAATGAGAGAGGTCAAAAAGTCTTTCTAAAGACTAAGTTTTTTCGTGCGCTAGTTACAATCCTAGGCTGCCTGTTTTTTATGTCTTCGTTGGAACATATATCCCACAAGTGCTAGAAACAAGCTGGCTAACAATACATAGAGCATGTATCTTCGTTTTGACGTGTCTGCTGCAGCGGCAACTTTACCTATATCCACGTGGTTAGCTTGAGCGGCTGGGGCTTCTTTTGTCGTCTCTTTTTGAAGCTCGGTTGTTGTTGCGGCTCCTAGAACGGAGCCTTGCGCCACTTGTTTTGGAGATGAAGTTGTAGCAATCGCCGGAACAATAGCTGATGATCTGTTTTTGGTTGGACTTATCGGGACAGCCTTCGCAGGTGTATTTTCGTTGACAGTCGGCGAGGCTTGAACAGTGTTATGAATGGGAGTTGGGTGTAATAGCCAATTGGTGCCGAGTAATGCTGTAACAGCGTGCGCGGTAGTGTAAGTATCGCTTAAAGTAAAGCCATATGCACCGAAGCTAAAACCGCCATCGTCGTTCTGATTTGCAATCAACCAGTTACGCGCTGCTATTGCTTGTGCCTGGACGGACTCAACGATTGTGTTGAGTGCCATGAGACTCCATGCAGTTGAGCTGCCGTCAGATGGGCTGAATGCATCATAACCGAAACCACCATCCTCTTTTTGGGTACTCAGCAAATAAGCAATTGCTTTAGTCTTACTATCAGTAAGACTTGTATTGGTGAGTCCCATATTCTCGGCTGCGTGCATGGCGATGATCGCTGCAGCCGTATCGTTGCTGTCGCTGCCACAATAAAAATCGCAGGTGTTAGTTGTGTAGCTAAAACCGCCATCTACCTGCTGGTGTGCAAGGAAATAATTAAGCCCATCTTGTGCCATAGTATGTAATGTACTGTCATTCGTTGCATCAACTGCAATAACGCCAAAGACGTCGTCATTCAATAATGTTGTATCACCAATCTGGTTACTAAGATGATAGTTTTTGAGCAGGGAGTTATAGTTAACGCCATTAAAGTCTGCCCCGTCCAGACCAGCTGCCGAAACAGCTATAATCTTGCGCTCAATGTCAGTAGCCGGCGCGGTTGCTGTTGGCGTGGTGCTTTTTAGAAAGTCGATAATGGAAGCGCCGCCGTTATGAAACCCAGCTGGATTTTTACTGCCGGATACAATAGCTATTGTGGCCCATTCAGTCTCGCCACCAAACCCTGTGATGCTGCCGTCAGTACTCTGATTTTTAGCAAGGTACTGTATGCCTGCCTCTGCGGCCGCAAAAGTTTCGTCGTTGATAGCGGCGAGTACTGAGAGTGGTATTTGGGTAACAGTCAGAATAGTGACTATAGCCACCACGATTACTTGTTTTACTGATAGGTTCGACATTGACATACCCCTTAGTTCTTTATATATTCCCAATTTATTGCATCTCCATCACGGACTGGCACATTGCTACAGCCATAAGGCGGACTTTTGCCGTTCACTTCATATGCCCACCAGACGGCCCCACCATCTCCGACACCATCAATGACATACACCGCCTCAGTCTTATACACCGCGCTATAGCGCATATCCAAACTACTAATCAAGCCATCATTCAGCGCTTTGCTTAAGACGTTGCACTGGTTGCTGTTACTGGGAAGTGTTATGTTGCCTCTCTTGTTGTCATTCAGACTCAGTGAAACCGTAGCGTTTGCTGACGTACTAGCTGGCGTGGGTGCTGCGCTGCCAGGAGTTGCGGCAGGCGATTCGGAATTTGTCTGCAGGTTTTTGCTTTTTGATTGTGCACCAGAAAGATTGTGCACCATGTTGTTTTTTGTCGGTGTCGGACTATTGCTTGTATGTGTCGTGTGCGAAGAGGGCGATACAGTCTCTGTTGACGAGTCCAGAATTTGTTGTGGAGTTACGGAAGAAGGTCGGGCCACCAATCCATGAGTAGGTTGCCAATAGCCAGTTAGTATTGTCAGTACCAAAACTGCAGAAAGAGCAACAACTAGCAACCCAAAGGGATATACAGGGTGTTTGATAGCCTTCATTATTCTACGCAACAAAAAACCTCCCTTTGAAATGCTTCAAGCATGGGAGGCAACGATAAAGTAGTGACACTAAACTGTTGTGACCTTTGCTCGAAGGATTCAATTATTGACCGTAAACGTGGAGCTACAAAGTTGGTTTTCTGACTTTACAGTTGCGGCACAGTGAGGGAATTACACCCTGTCTTACCCAACTTGCTAGTGCTTGATTATTTTGCACTACGCAATATGTAGCGTTCTGATAATACGGCTAATGTATATTGCCCGTCAAATGTCTTTTGCACAACGAGAGGAGTGCCACATCCTGGTATACCAGGATGTAAAAAGATGGCAATGAACGTTATTTTACAGACATCTTCCTGACCAGTTGATATTCTGCAATTGTTAGCTTAAAAAGGAGGTTTATTATGGCCCAAGACAATAGAAGCTACGATGATATGAGCCGCGAGGAACTACTGGCGATCATTGGCGGTGCTGTTGATCCAGACACCAGCCAATCTGAACTTATCGACATGGCAAGAGAAGCAGACAGCCAACGATAAAGTAGCCCCGGTAAAAAGGCCAGGTTATACCCTGGCCTTTTTATTATCTTTATTATCGCTGCTAATTTCGCTTGCTAGTTTATTATGCGCAGAAACCAGGCCAACTGATATTGCGCCAATATAGAGTAAACCCATTGTACAGCCTTGCAATATATGTGACGGACTACTCCAGACCAAATAGAAACCGCTCGTCAGTGTACCTGCAACCAAGGCATAGGATACATAAAACTTTGATTTTGAAGGACGGAAAAACAGATAGGTAGTATAGCCTACACTGGATAACGCAATGAGTATATGAAGCAGTAATGTCATACGGGAATTATATACTATTTCAACGGTAACACCGCGCTAGCTGCAATGGTAATAGACAGTACGGTGATAACCGCCAGTGAGAAGAAAAACATGGTGCGACCCCAACG
>JBGTMJ010000031.1:0-9631 GCA_041743655.1 Saccharimonadales bacterium (SeqCode)
GTACCCACTTGTTAAAGTGCACGTTTCCAGTACTTCTCACCCGTTCTTTACCGGCGAAGAGCGTGTGCTCGACATGGAAGGCCGCGTTGACAAGTTCAAGGCTCGTGCCAAGGCTGCTGAAGCCGCCCGCGAATCCCGTGCGAACGCTGCCAAAAAGCAGACTGCACGCAAGGCCGCAAAAGCTACCAAGACTGAAGCCAGCAAAGCTGCAAAATAGTTACTTTGCTTACACCAACCGTCTGAAACGTATACATTTCAGACGGTTTTCTTTATACATACACTAAAAGATTTGTTAACCAAGGATATACTATAGAGCGTAACTATGGAACAAAAAGAACAGCACCTGCGAATCGAACTTTCCGAACTGGAAGAACGCTTAAGCGACCCTAGTGTTTTTGCTACCCGTGGATACCCCAAGCTTGCCAAGAGAAAGCAGGAGCTCGAAAACATCCTAGCGCTTTTTAATGAGCACAGTAAGCTGGCAAAAAGCCAAAGCGAAGCTGAAGAGCTACTGCGTGGCGACGATATCGAGATGGTTGAGTTAGCCAAAGCTGAACTCGAAGAGTTGCAGGAGCAAATCAGCCGCAACAACTACGCGCTACAAGAGGCACTAACACCCAAAGACCCCAACGATGACCGTGACGTGGTAATCGAGATACGAGCAGCGGCAGGCGGAGACGAAGCGAGTCTTTTTGGAGCGGATCTATACCGGATGTATATACGCTGGACAGAACGCAAACAATACAAGGTTGAGCTGATCAGTGAAAGCCCGTCAGAAGTTGGCGGATTCAAAGAAATAATTTTTGCAGTACACGGCACGGATATGTACAAGCAGCTCAAATTTGAAGCCGGGGTACACCGTGTGCAACGTGTGCCTAGCACTGAAAGCCAGGGTCGCATTCACACGTCTACTGTGACTGTGGCAGTACTGCCTGAAGCCGAGGAGACAGATATTGAAATTAGTCCCGGTGATTTACGTATCGATGTATACCGTTCCAGCGGCCACGGGGGTCAATCCGTCAATACTACCGACTCAGCCGTGCGCATAACTCATGTGCCAACTGGCATGGTCGTGACATGTCAGGACGAAAAATCTCAAATTAAGAACAAAGACAAAGCTATGGGCGTATTACGTTCCCGATTGTTAGCCCAAAAGATCGAAGAAGAACAAAAACAACTGTCTGACTCGCGCAAAAAACTTATTGGGTCCGGCGACCGATCTGAAAAAATACGTACCTATAACTATCCGCAAGACCGGATTACAGACCATCGCATCGGCTACTCACGAAGTAATATACCAGGCGCTCTAAATGGTGAAATTGACGACATGATTGAGCACCTACAAGCATACGAACGCCAGCTTATCAATAACGAAGCGTAAGCAGCACCCGTGGTCGTCAAAACATTTATCAGTGAGGCAAGCACAAAGCTCCAACGAGCTGGTATAGAAACTGCGCGGTTGGACTGTTTGGTTCTGCTAGAAGACGTCATGGGCTTGGAACGTGCCCACTTGCTTGCTCATCCCGAAATGAGCATTCCAACGGCCAGACTAGTCATATTGAACACATATATTGCTCAACGATCGAAACATACCCCGCTCGCTTATATAAGGGGTCAGGCAGCATTTTACGGTCGTACATTCATAGTGGACAACCACGTTTTGATACCCCGCCCCGAAACCGAAGCGATGATTGACCTGCTTAAAAAAATGGATTTGCCTCTCAGGCCACGTATTGCCGACATTGGCACTGGGTCGGGATGCATTGGCATCACAGCTTTTTTTGAAATTGCCAATGCCAATGTGTATTTATACGATATCGACAAAGATGCCGTGAACGTAGCCCTCAAAAATGTGCAGCTTCATAATGCGCGTGTTCACGTGGAGCACCAAGACTTATTGGGTGCAACGTACGAACAATATGACGTCGTACTTGCTAACCTGCCCTACGTTCCCGATAATTACGTAATAAACACCGCCGCCACACTCGAACCCAAACTAGCACTATTTGCTGGCAAGGACGGCTTAGACGTGTATCGTAACTTATGGAACCAGACAAAAGGTACTCATCACGTGCTTACTGAATCATTGGGAGCACAACACGAGAACATGGCTCAACTTGCCAGAGAAGCCGGCTATACGCTAGTAAAAACACAAGGCCTTGCACAGCACTTCGCATATGTTAATACGGCAGTAAAGTGAAGGTGTACATGGATATGTTTTACTCTCCCGGTGCTGCGCCAAGCGTTACATCAAAGCTCTGTTCTTGACCATCGCGCACAACCGTGATTTGTATCTTGTTTCCTGATTGATACTTGCCTAGTAGCGAAGTAAGGCCGCGTTTTTCATCTATTTTTTCGTTATTGATCTTAACTATGACGTCACCTTCCTTAAGACCAGCCTTGGCAGCAGGACCATCATCGATAATAGCATTCTGGCCCAAGAGTTCTGAGGGTGGCAGGTATGCTCCATGAGTAATCTTCAGCCCATATTTTTCAGCAACACCAGGATTAACAGGTATAAACACTATTCCAAGATAGGGGCGCTCCAGCTTGCCTTTGTCTTTAACGCTTTTGATCATGCCGCTCACATCGTTGATAGGGATGGCAAAGCCAATGTTCTGGGCACCCCCAGCAGCAACAGCAGTGTTGATACCAATAACTTCGCCGTCTAGGTTCACGAGCGGACCGCCGGAATTACCCTGGTTAATCGCTGCGTCAGTCTGGAAGAGATTTACTAAGTTCTCACTTTCTGCCCCTGATGCATCACTGGCTCGAACGCTACGTCCAAAGCCCGAGATAATACCTGACGTTACGGTGTTTTGTAACTGCCCCAAGGCATTGCCAATGGCAACAACTGGTTCACCAACTTCCATTCTGGTTGAATCACCAATAGTTGCAGGTTTCAGTTGCTTCCCTTTAGTATCCTTGATCTTTAAGAAAGCAATATCAAGTGAATCACTACTGGCAGTACGCCCGATAACTTCGACATTATCGAACAGCGTGCCATCCGAAAGTGTTACGCTCACACTTGTAGTACCGGCCGGGACAACGTGCCTGTTGGTTATTATGAGTCCATCCTCTGTAAGAATGATGCCTGTCCCGGCACCCTCTTGAATAACTGGCGTCTGGAAACCGAAAAAACTATCGACTGAGTTGCTTGCCGCCACCTTGACACCTATCGATACCACACTTGCACCTACGTTCTTTGCAATACTGCTGATAAGCTGTCCTTGGGTCTTTAGAACAACCTGTTGTTTCTGGACGCTCTGAGTATCGCCGCCAATACCGTCACCGCCTAACCGTCCGCCCAAGAAACCGGCAGCTGTGCTCACAAGAACAATTAGTGCAATAACTAGAAAACTCATCCTTGCTTTGCTGGGTTGTTTGGTCTCGTACTGCTGTTCTGCGGACACTTAGAAATACTCCTTATCTACAAGTAAAGTATACTCCTATACGATCTTGTTACCCCAATCCGAGAGTAGGAGCACGACCGCTATTATGGCTGCCATAATAAATATAATCTGTTTCTGGATACCGCCCGAGAGCCGGTCATGGTGGTCCAGATAATACATTGCTGCTAGCCCAAACCCAATCGCGAGCAGTAACAGGACTGGCTGTGCGACAACTCCATAATAAAGTAGCCAATGTCCTAGCACCCACACCATAGCGGCACCAAAATATCCCCATATATAAGAGAGTAGCTTCGCGTAGGGTTCGTCAAAACTATCAAAAAAATGCCGGGCAGATAGGTGGCACACCAATCCGGTCGTAAGAACCAAACCCGCAAGCGGCCCATCGCCCCAGGCGATAAAAATCGCCATAAGGCCACAAAAGAGAGCAACGAGCGCTTGCACCGAGACCATTACCGTATCAGATGCCGGTTTGAGAACAAGGAGCCAAACTGCATACACGCCAGCCCAAACGAGTTGCATCAGCTGGCTACCGCTATTAATCATAAACAGCAGTAACGACACACCCACAATAATATCCACGGCATTGGCACGTATATGAGTCGGCCAAAATCTTGGGCGGACAGCAAACATGCGCCACTTGCTAAACAGTATCGCTGCAAAGGCTATAGGCACAAAGTCCATCCTCACCAGTGCAAACACCACTAGTGGCAGTAGCACGTTGAGTGCCAAATAGAAGACCTTTGAAAAACCATTGGCTGGCTTTATTCTAGCGATTAAGGGTTTCATTCTTGCCTAAGATTATCACAAAGTTCGCAGTATCGGGCTTTATCGTGGTGTCTGGCAGCTTGCTAGTGGCTTTGACTTTAAAGCGTTTCTCGAGGTAGTTTTTGGTGTATGGCTTCTTGCCCTTCGTAAGGTCAACGATAACTGTTTGCTGATAATCCGATGCCGGCGCATCGCCTACTATACCAACAGTATAGCCATAGGAGCGCAATTCTTCCGCCTTTTCACCTGCCAAGCCAGGCGATACCGTACCATTGAGAATTGTAATTTTGGCATTTTCCTTTATGATATAGCCGTCTTTGAGGCTGCTGCGAATAAGTAATTGAATACCACTGTAGTCAGTGAGGCCAGCAATCGGCATAACAACAGATTGGCCATGTATTGAGCCTGTCCTGACTAACGGTTTGCTTGGAGAGGCCAGGTCTATAGAGGTAAAGTTACCGCCAATCTTTTTGCCGATGGTCATGAGCCGCAAGGCATCATCAATACTGATATCGGTGGCAATGTGGTCCCCAAAAGCGTCCATCAACTGCGATATTTTTACCGGGTTTGAATAAGTGCCGGCTGAGGTAATCTTTTTAGACAAAGCCTGAATGAGCACCCGCTGCCTTTCGGCCCGGTCAAAGTCTCCGCGGGGACTTGTATGACGCGAACGAGCGTAAAATAGGGCTGCTTGGCCGTCAAGATGCTGTAGCCCTGGTTTAACATTCAAGAGATAGTTTTTGCGCGTGGCTTGGTCCCACAACTTCTCTGTCACAGCAGTTTCTTTGGTAACATTAATATCAACCCCACCCACCGTATCAACAGCACCACGGAATGCCTTAAAATCGACCATACCGTAGTAGTGGATTGGTATATCCAAGATAGATGCTACCTCGTCTTTGACCGCCTTAACACCAGCCACTTCGGCAGCCTTTTTGTCACTGCCTTTGCTAGCAGCCCGCTGTTTGGCGTAGGCAAACACTGCATTAATCTTGGAAGAGCCACTTGACGTGCTAACCCAGAAGTCCCGGGGCACACTCACAAGGTCAGCTTTATAATTCACAGGGTCAATACTTGCTACCAGAATGGTATCAGTGAGGTCTGCTCCGGCATGGCCCTCCCCTCCCCGGCCAAGTAACAACATGTTAACACGCCCATCGCCTTCACCCTTTAAGAGCGCAGGGTCAACATTTGAATTAAGTGCAACTGCTGATCCGCCACCCTTGAATACCTGATGCAACTTGAAGTAACCCTTTGTAAACAAAAATCCCCCCACAGCAACAATCAAAACCAGGGCAACAAGACCGCCTTTAAGTGAAAACTTACGAATCTTGCGCCAGTCACGGTGATGCTTCCGCTGTTTCTTACCTGGGGCATATTGCTTGTCAGTGATACCATCACTATTGGATGGTAAAGATGCTTGCAGCAAAGGGCTAGAGCTCTCAGGTCTGGATGCTGGGTTACCAGGACGGCCTGGGTGAGTGCCCGAGATGGGAGCGTTGGACAAATGATATCCGGACGGACGCTTGAAATCACCGATTATACGGCCATTTGTACGCAAACTATCACCATGGATTAAAGCACGCCTACCCAAGGGACGGCCACTTAACTGAGGGCGAGATGGAGCATTAATGATACCATCTATGGCTTGCCTCTGACCACGATGTTCTTTTCTTGGATCATTCATAAGCAATGACCTTTAGTATACCGTTTTAGGTAAAGGCAGTAAACATGTGCGTAATAAGCCGAATTAGCGTATAGTCTAGCTGATGATGGCTCATGAAGACAACAGCTCGGAAGCGACGGCGAAGCATTCCATTACGTACATGCCCCCGCAGCGGGCTGCCAGTCGTGATCCAAAAAAACGTGAAGGCGCGAGCAATGTGCTCACTACCATTGCCATACTGTTCCTAGCCCCTCTCGCAGCCCTTCTTATTACCGGATTCATATTTCAGTCATATCAGGTAGATGGAGCCAGCATGCAGACAACCCTCTACGGCAGTGACCGTTTGGTGATATGGAAAGTTCCTAAGACGTGGTCACGCATAACTGGCAACCCCTACGTACCAAAGCGGGGTGATGTGATCGTATTCTCGGAGAGCATGGTTACAAGCTATGGTCAGGGGCCCGGCAAACAGCTTATTAAGCGAGTTATCGGCTTACCAGGGGAGCGCGTGGTTATAAAAGATAATACTGTTACCTTGTACAGCCAGGAACATCCGGAAGGCTTGCAACCAGACAAATCCCTGTCTTATGGCAAGGTCATTACCAAAACATCCGGTGAGGTTGATGTGACAGTGCCAAAGGATTCAATATTTGTCTTAGGCGATAACCGTCCTGATTCGCTCGATTCGAGAGCTTTCGGAACAGTGCATATAAAAGACGTTGTTGGTAAACTCGTTTTGCGGGTATGGCCCGCTAAAGAAGTCAGAACGTTTTAAATTAGGTCTAGTTTAGTAACCGGAGTACTTTTTCCAGCTCTTCGTCAGACTTGAACGTAATTTCTAGCTTCCCGCCTTTGGCTGCGCGACGTATGTGCACTGGTGTACCAATTTTTTTGCTCAGTTTTTTGGTCGCAGGAGTCTCGGTCTGCATCCGTTGCTTGGTGGCTTTGGTCTCTTTATACCCCTCTTTAACGGATACCACAAATCGCTCAGCTTGCCGCACGGACCACCCGTGCCTGACAATTGAGCTCAGCAGTTCGGCTTGCTTCGCGGGAACATCTTTGAGTGCAAGAATCGCCCTGGCATGGCCTTCAGTAATCTTGTTACTCTGTAAAGCCTCTCTTGCTGCTTCGGGCAATTGCAGCAAACGGACAATATTGTTGACAGTAGACGTTGCCTTACCAAGCCTTTTGGCCACCATTTCATACGTCATGTTGAACTGCTCATGGAGACGCTCGATTGAAACTGCTTGTTCCAATGGTGAGAGATCCACACGCTGCACGTTTTCAACAATAGCAATTTCCAGGCGCTCTAATTCCTTGGTTGTGCGTACAATAACCGGCACTTTTGTAAGCCCGGCTATCTGGGATGCGCGAAACCGGCGTTCACCTGCAACAATGGTATATTTACCGTTTTTTTCGGGCGTTACTATCAACGGCTGCAATACCCCGTGGTGCTTGATCGATTCAGCTAATTGTTCCAAGGCCAGCGTGTCAAAATGCTGTCGCGGTTGGTTGGCACTTGCTTGCAAGTCTTGGACAGGAACCTTTTGTACGCGTTCATGGTCATCAAGCAATAGACTCTTGTCAAAGTTCTGCGGAATTAAAGCGTCGAATCCCCTACCTAGTCCTGAGTTTTTAACGGTCGACACGTTTTGCCACCTCCTTAGCAAGCTGTTTGTATGAACGGGCGCCCTTGGACCACCGGTCATGCTCAAATATAGTTTTACCAAAACTTGGTGCCTCAGCCAAACGCACATTGCGCGGAATAACCGTTTTGAACACCTTATCTCCAAAGTGATTTTGCAACTCACGTTGCACCCCGGATGACAGGCTGGTACGTTTATCATACATTGTCAGCACAACGCCGAGCAGTTCAAGAGATGGATTAAGCCCCTGGCGCACCCTTTGGACTGTGTCCAGTAGCTGGCCCAAACCCTCTAATGCATAATACTCAGCTTGCACGGGTATAAGAATAGCGTCAGCGGCCGTCAGTGCATTGATGGTAAGCAGCCCGAGAGCCGGTGGGCAGTCAATAATAACGTAGTGGTACGCGCCAATCTGCATCGCCTGACGCAGTGCGAACTCACGGTTCTGCCGCGCGACAAGTTCGATTTCTGCCGCGGCCAGGTTAGCATTTGCTGGCAGAATATAGAGGCCTTCCCTACCTGTAGGCTGTACCGCCTGATCAAGCGACACGTTGCCAAAAAGTACTTCGTAACTCGTGGGTTGCAGTTGGTCCTTCGGCAAGCCTAGGCCGCTTGTGGCATTACCTTGCGGGTCAAGATCAATCAGCAAAACCGGTTGGGTGCGGGAAGCAAGCTGGGCAGCCAGATTGACAGCTGTCGTCGTTTTACCCACACCACCTTTCTGGTTGATAACTGCAATAATTGTTTGTTTCATATACCCTCTTCAGCTAAAAGAAGTATAGCACCCGGCGTATACATTACCCAAGGGTAAGCCAAATACCCTTGGGCACCTTTAATCTGCTACCGGAAAGTCAGGATAAAAGTGTATGCATCAAGGAGCCGGCGTGAGGATATTTGCGGAGCAAGTAGCTAAGGACGGCACGTATCAAGCGCCTGCAGCGTGTGCGTATCTGTCGAGAAATACTTGCCACCACGAAGCCGGACATTGGGGGCTGGTACCACACTGTTATAGTTGACTGTTATATCAGACATGGAGGCATTATTAGGGTTGGAAGAGTCTGAGAAAGTACCTACTTGAGAATCATCCATGTTTACAAAAAGCTGCAGGTACATATAGCCAGCTGCTGTCGTAGATGTACAGCTGAGTGGTGCACCACTTGGCAAACTGCTGGCCTGCTGTGTCGCACCAAATATACCGTCACTACCTGCTAACCGGTAACTTATAGCTCTATTACCACCAAATAAGTTACCGCTAAACGTAATACCAGCAAGTACACCACTGGAACCTAACCGAACCAGTCTAGAGTATTTGGCAGTACGGGAGATGACGTTCAGGGGGGCGTATTGGACGTCGTCTTGGTAGCTACCGCTGAAGCCCCCAATGACATAGAGGTAACCGTTGTAGGCGACGGAGGTGTGAGCATTGCGGGCGGTGGTGAAGCTGGTGGTGGCGGTCCAGGTGCCGATGGTGCCATTGGCGTTGATGGGGGCGTATTGGACGTCGTTACGAACGCTACCGCTCCACCCACCGAGAACGTAGAGGTAACCGTTGTAGGCCATGGAAGTATGTTCGTTAAGGGTAGTCGTCAAGCTGGTGGTGGCGGTCCAGGTGCCGATGGTGCCATTGGCGTTGATGGGGGCGTATTGGACGTCGTTACGAACGCTACCGCCATCGTAGCCCCCAATGACATACAGATAGCCGTTGTAGGCGACGGAGGTATGTCGGTTGCGGGCGGTGGTGAAAGCGGTAGTTGTATTCCAGGTGCCAGTAGTCCCTGCCCCACCATTGTTAAGCTGAACATACTGGACGTCGGATCGAACATCACTTCCATCATATCCACCGATGACATACAGATAGCCGTTGTAGGCGACGGAGGTATGTCGTTGCCTTGCAACAGTAAGACTTGTTGTTGTGGTCCAGGTACCGATGGTGCCGTCGGCGTTGATGGGGGCGTATTGGACGTCGTTGAGTGGGCCACCATTATAGCCGCCAAGAATATAGAGGTAGCCATTGTGCACAACAGAAGTATGTTCCTGGCGGGCAGTAGCGAAGCTGGTGCCTGCATCAAGGGTCCAGGTACCGATGGTGCCGTCGGCGTTGATGGGGGCGTATTGGACGTCGTTGAGATTACCGCTAACAC
>JBGTMJ010000032.1:0-13432 GCA_041743655.1 Saccharimonadales bacterium (SeqCode)
GCCAAAGAAAAGGGTTGGGAGTCGCTAGAAGACCGCATGTCATCCAGCGAAGTCTTTGCCATTACAGCCTATGATGCCAACAAGGGTGGCCTGCTAGTTGAAGTCGACGGTATTCGCGGCTTCTTGCCGGTTTCGCAGCTCGCTGCGGGCCACTATCCGCGCGTTTCTGGCGCCGACAAGGATGAAATTCTGCAAAAACTTAACGCACTTGTCAGCAAGTCACTACGTGTCCGTATACTTGACGTGAGCCGTAAAGACAACAAGCTGATTTTTTCTGAGAAAGAAGCCGTTAAGGATGATATGCATGCCCGCTTTGCTGAACTTAAAGTTGGTGACGTTGTTGAGGGAATTGTCACGGGCGTGATAGACTTCGGTGCATTTGTAAATGTGCAGGGCATCGAGGGTTTGATCCATATCTCGGAGATCTCCTGGGAGCGCGTTGAAGATCCGCGTAATTACGTGAAAGTCGGTGACACAGTCAAGGCTAAGATTATCGCCATCGATAAAGATCGGCTCAGTTTGAGCCTTAAGCAGACGACCGAAGATCCTTGGTTAAAGGAAGTCAAAGCCTTTAATAAAGGTGACATTGTCGAAGGTAAGATTACTCGGATCACTCCTTTTGGTGCTTTTGTCCAGTTAAGTTCCAGTGTTGAGGCGTTGGTACATGTGTCTGAGATGAGCGATGCCGAAACAGTAGACCCACAACAAGTGTTCAAACTCGACGAAAAGAAACAATTCAAAGTCATTGATATAGATACCGAAGCCCGCAAGATTGCTCTGAGTCTTAAAGGCGCCAAGTAATTTCACTTATAAACGTCCAAACTAACGGCAGGGAAAGGAGTGCTACCATATGGCTCTAACTATTGAAATCGAAGATATGATCACTGTTGGCACTCTTGCTGAGAAGCTTATGCTACCTGCTACTCGCCTAATAGGTGAGCTTATGAAGAACGGCGTTATGGTGACTATCAATGAGCGGATTGACTTCGACACTGCTCAAATTATTGTAGGTGAGCTTGGGCTAGATGTTGAGCTGGCCAAAAAGGCACAAGAAGAACCCACGCCACGTCATAAGAAGCAAGACTATAGCGAGAAAGCAGTATACCGGCCGCCGGTTGTTGCTGTTATGGGTCACGTCGACCACGGCAAAACAAGTCTACTTGATGCTATTCGCATGGCACAAGTTGCCAAAAGTGAAGCTGGCGGTATTACACAGCATATTTCTGCTTATCAGATTGTGCACAACAAACGTCCGATAACTTTCTTAGATACCCCTGGACACGAGGCGTTTGCAGCCATTAGGGAGCACGGCGCTCATCTTACTGATATTGCTGTAATAGTCGTTGCTGCTGATGACGGCATTAAGCCGCAAACTCTTGAAGCTATTCGCTTTGCCCGCAAGGCTGGTGTAAAGATGATTGTTGCCCTCAATAAAGTTGATAAGCAAGGGTCTGATCCTAATAGGGTGAAACAACAGTTGGCCGAACATGAATTGCTGCCTGAGGAATGGGGTGGTGATACGGTTATTGTTGAGGTATCTGCCAAGACAAAACACGGCATCGACAATCTTTTAGATATGATTCTACTCGTTGCAGACGTAGAAGATTTTCGTGCAGAAATCGACGGTACGCCCACAGGTTTAATTATAGAGTCTCATTTGGAGCAAGGCAAAGGGCCGGTGGCTAACGCCTTAGTTGAAGCAGGCAGCCTTAAAGTCAACGATTTTATTGTAACTGGCACAACATATGCCAAAGTTCGTACTCTTGAGTCAACTAGTGGGGTGCCTCTTAAGCAAGCAACTCCCTCTACACCAGTAGTAATCACTGGTTTTAAGGCCTTGCCTCAGTTTGGTGACAAGTTCACTGTTGTAAAAGATGAAAAAGCTGCTCGCGTACAAACCGAGAAGACTGCCAATCAGCAGGCTGGCACGAAGGATCGTAATGATATGAGCAGTAGCGACCTTATCCGTATGATCAACCACAACAACCAGGTACAACAGTTAAACGTCATTGTTAAGGCTGATGTTCAAGGTTCCCTGACATCTGTTATCGATAGCCTGAGAGCCCTAGATACAGAGGAAGTGGCAACTCATATAGTGAGTTCTGGCGTTGGTGCGCTTACAGAAAGTGACCTACATACAGCTGTCACTAGTAGGGCCCTTATCTACGGATTCAATGTAAGCGTTCCAACCAACATTAAACGGCTCGCCAGTCGTGATAAGGTTCTAGTCAGGACTTACAACGTCATCTATGAGCTTATAGATGACGTTAAAGAGGAGCTGAGCCATCTATTGCTCCCTGAAATTGTTGAGACCGACTTCGGCAGGTTACTAGTTAAAGCCGTATTCAAGACTACTAAGACAGAGGTAATCTGTGGCGGAGAAGTACAGAAGGGCAAACTTGTTACGTCATCCTTGGCTCGGATTATGAGGGGCGATAAACAGATTGGAGAAGCTGAAGTCACTAATCTTAAGCGTGGGCCGCAAGACGCTAAGGAAGTGCTTGAAGGCGAAATGTGCGGCGTCAATCTTAGAACTTCTGGGAAGATTGAGCTTCTGGAGGGTGATCGCCTAGAGCTATTCAGCCGTACTACTATTGCTCGTAAGCTGTAACTTGCTTTAACAATACACGTGCTACAATGGAGATGCTATGATCAAACTCGACAACGATTTACTACAAGAACTTGGCCTACAAGTTCTTCCTGAGGAAGAAAAGAAGAAGATGCTTGCTCATATTTATGAGACATTGGAGATGCGCGTAGGCATGGAATTGGCAAAACAGATGACCGATGATCAGTTGAATGAGTTTGGACAATTCATCGATCGCAATGATGAGCCTGGTGCGTTGCAGTGGCTTGAGACAAACTTTCCAAATTATAGGGATGTTGTAGCATCTGAGTTTGATAAACTGAAACTTGAAGTCAAACAGGTAGCGCCACAGATTATTGCCGGTACCAATCTACCTCAGCCAGACTCTGGCGCTCAGCTTGAGGACGGCAATCGCCAGTTCCCCTCTCCGCAAGTATAGGGGACTTCAGAGTAGAGTAAGCTGCTGCTTATATCCGGCTAGGAATGCCTCGCCGGTCATTTCTTTTTTGCCCGCAGGTTTGATGCGATCAATAGCAAGTGCGTTATCCCCACAATAGATAACAGGTAGCTTGCCTAGAATTCTAAGCGTACCAGGTTTACCGGCCACCTTGATTACATGGGACTGAGTAATGATAACATCGATACTTCCCAACGAGACTCGGCTTTTTGGCCATCCGCTATAAGCCCGGACTTCCCGTTCTATTTGATCGGCCGGCTTTTCCCAGTGGATAGTACCATCTTCTTTGCTGAGTTTTCTGGAATAAGTAGCTGCAATGCTTTGGTTTTGCGTGTAGGGAGCAATGGAGCCAGCCAAGTATTTAGGCAGCATTAGGGCTAGCATCGTATAGCTCAACTCAATCAGGTCATCTGTCAGGGAAGGAGTAGTAGCGACTGGCGTAATCTGCAGAGGTGATTGTGCAATCAATGGACCTTCATCCATGCCTGCTACAAGTATCATCAGACTCACGCCGGTTTGCTTTTGGCCGCTCAATATGGCGAAAGTTATCGGATCTGCACCACGCCATTCAGGCAGGAGTGAGAAATGACTATTAATAATGCCTGAAGGGAAGTAGTCTATTACACTCTGAGGTATAATAATGCCAAAATCAATAAGTATGGCTACTTTGCTTAAGAGGGCTCGCGTTGCAAAGAGTTCGGTGAGTGACTGTTTGTCAGTCGCGGTGTGAACGGGGATAGCGAGTTCTTTCGCTATATCAAGAACGGGTACGTCACCGCTATGATGGGCGCTGCGTGGTTTCGTAATCACTGCTTCAATACTAAAGTCCTGGCTCAATAACCTTAGACTTGCAGCGGCTACTGGCCCGCTACCAAAGAATATTATTGTTTTGGACGTTTTTTTCATAATCGATCTTTTCTAGTTGGCCATCCTCGCGCAGCTTAAAAAATGCGTCTGGCTCGTTCTTGATGTGGTCAATAAATATTGCGCCATTGGTATGATCAATCTCATGCTGGAAGACACGAGCAAGGAAACCCTCGGCTGTAACACGGAAGTAGCGACCACTTATATCTTGGGCACGAACGCGCACTTTAGAGTAGCGAGGCACCTTACCATAAATATCGGGTACACTCAAGCAGCCTTCAAAATCTTGTTCAATCTTGCCTTCATATTTTGTTATTTCAGGATTAATAAAAACAGTGAATGATTTGTCGCTTCTGTTGTCGAAATCATTACGTATTATGACGATCCTGAGTAGCTTATCAACTTGAATTGCGGCCAGAGCCACGCCAACTTCATGCTCACGGCTGGCCTCCCAATCTAACGTTGCCGATTCCATATTGGCAACCAGCTTCTTAATCTCATCTGTGACAATACCTATCTTTTTGGAGCGTTCCCGAAGACGAACGTTGGGTAAACAAATAATAGCAGTCTTATCCATTACTACGAGAGTATATCTTTTTTTCAGGGTGACGACAACGCTTTATAAAAGATTCATCGGGTCAATATCATAGGACCAACCACTTGGCAGTAAGGCAATAGCCTTGATCAATTCGTCACGGCTTCTGGCTTTGATAACTATTTGCCATTGATACTTATTCTGAATTTTTTCCCGGAACGCTGGAGCTGGCCCTTCTATACGTATGCGTAAGTTTGAGGTTGCAAGTTGCTGCACAAATTTTTTGGCTGCCTGTTCACCTGTCGCCTGACTGGCTCGCCGACAGGTGAGCTTAAGAAGATAGCAGTACGGTGGGAACATAAATTCTTTCCGTTCCATAAGTTCCTGCGTATAAAAGGATTGCCAGTCTTTCTTGAGGATTGCTTCAAGAAGAGGGCTCTCTGGCGCATAGGTTTGTACTATTGCTTTGCTATCGCGATGCCCGCGTCCTACGCGTCCTATGACTTGGCTTAATAACTGATAGGTACGCTCTTGTGCACTGAAGTCTGGGAAGTACAGGCTTGTGTCCGCAATTATCACACCTACAACACTTAGTTTTGGTAAATCCAAGCCTTTGGCTAGAGTTTGGGTACCGACAATAATGTCAACTTTGCCGCTTCGCACCAGCTCGTAGTTCTGTTCAATACGCTCAGATTTTTTGTTATCAATATCAAAGCGCATTACTCTCGCTTTTGGGAACATTGTTGAAATATCATCAACTACAGCCTTTGTGCCTATACTCTTGAATATGACCGAGGTGTTGTGACAAGTAGGGCAACTGGATGGGCTTCGTGCTTTGAATTCGCAAGTATGGCAACGCATTACATGGGCATCCCCGTGATAAACCAATGGCAAATCACAGCTTGGACAAGTGGCTTGCCAGCCGCATTGCTCGCAAAACACAATGCGGGCAGTACCCCGCCTGTTAAGGAATAATAGGCTCTGTTCATTGCGTGCTAAAGCTTCACCGATAGCCCCTATTAACTCATCTGATACATAAGGCTTTTGGGTGAACTTCGTTTTATCTCGCAAATCTACAATAGATACTTGTCCCTTCTTAGAATCTTTACGGCTAGCGATCTGCTGCATACGCAGGATAGGCCTTTTTTTGGCAATAGCCATGAAATAATCAGTTACTAAAGGGGTCGCTGATCCCAGAATGATGATAGCCTTATGCAATTCGGCGAGTTTACTTGCTACGCGTGACGTGTGATAGTAAGGAGCCTGGTCTTGCTTGTACGCAGTTTCGTGAGCTTCGTCGACAACAATTAAACCGATATTGCTGATTGGGCAGAAAAGTGCGGAACGTGGGCCGATGATTATGACAGGTTCTGTCTGTTGTAGTAAGGCGGTCCACAAGCGCTGGCGGGTGGCATCAGTCAGTCGAGAGTGAACGACCACGACCTGATCGTGGAACACATGACGAAAATCGTTAGCAAGCTGTGAGGTTAAGCCTATTTCTGGTGTCAGAATAATAACTGATTTACCAAGATTCAAGCTTATTCTTGCAAGCTCAATGTAGACTCTCGTTTTACCAGTACCTGTTTCCCCGTGTAGTAAATACGTACCTGGCTGTTTGATTGCTTCCAAAGTCCGGCGTTGATCCTTGGTAAAGGTTGGAAGAATTGCTGACTCACTCTTACCTTCGGCAGCTAATCCAGTTAGTTTTTTGGGTAGTTGCTTCGGTAGGAAAAGCTGTGTGAGTATCCCGGGCGGACTAGGATAGTATGAGCGCATCCAAAGTATAAGTTGTAATGATTGGCTGGGCAGAGGAGGCAGTTCTGGGTTATGGGTTATGGGTTTTACAGCAAACTGTGGCTTGGGGACCTCTTGGATCGCGACCCCTAATACCTGCTTGCTGCGCAACGGAACCACTATAATAGCACCTACTGACAAGGGTTGGTCACTGCTATAGGTTAAGGCTTCTTCACCATGATAGCGTGCGTCTGCTATAAGGACTTCCATATAGAACATATTGCCAGTATAGAGTGATTGATTACTGAAACCGAAACTTTAGGGTTGAAAACTCAGAACGTAGTGGCTATAATTCTTTACGTTGTTTGAATAACAATAAAAGCTTATGTTAGATGTATTTATTACCTCACGAGTTAGACGGAAGATTATTGTAATCTATGCAAAATACCCTGATTTCAAGACGCACGTTAGGGGTCTTGCTAAGCTTATTAAGGAAGACGCAGGCAATATACAGCGTGAGTTAAAGAGGCTGGAAAAAGTAGGCTTTCTTATTTCGGAGAAACAAGGCAATACAAAGATTTACCATACTAATAAGCAGTTCCCAATCTTTAAAGAACTGCAGAGTATTGTGCTTAAGAGCCAAAGGGCGACGCAAGCAAAGAAACAAATGATGTAGGCGGAACTGCCAGTTGCAAAAACCTCCCTGTTACAGTAGAATAAGGTCGACATGATACAAGTTACACGCAAAGATGCAAAAGAATCGTTAGAGAATCTGCTCCGTCGCTTTAATCGCAAGGTTCAACAAGCTGGTACGATTGCTGTTGTAAAACAGAACCAGTATTTTGAGAAGCCTATCAGCAAAAGTGAACGCCGTCAGAAAGCCATCGTTCGCCAGCAGCGAAAAGCGCTGAAGCTCAAGAAGATTAAACTCGGTCAACGCTAAGAGAGATGTTAAAACAGCGCATAGAGCAGGACCTGAAACAAGCCTTGCTTGCTGGAGATAAAGCACGCGTTACTACTCTTCGTGGCCTTAAGAGTGTTATCTTAGATGCTGAAATAGCAAAAGGAGTTCGTGCTACAGGTTTGGATGATAAGTCTATCGTAGTACTGTTATCCAAAGAGGCAAAGAAACGTCAAGAGAGCGCTGATATCTATCAAAAAGGTGGGTACAAGGATCGCGCTAACTTAGAACTTGCCGAGAAGGCAATAATCGAAAAGTATCTGCCTAAACAACTGTCTGACGCAGAACTTGTCCGCGTTGTTGATGAAGTTGTAGGTGAAGCCAACGCATCTGGCCTACAAGCTATGGGACAGGTTATTGGACGGGTAAAACAGAAGGTTGCTGGTCAAGCTGATGGCGCCCGTATTGCAGATCTAGTGAAACAGCGACTTGAACCGTAACTAAAAGGATTTTTTTGCAATGATCTTGTTTTTCGGTCCTCCTGGTTCTGGTAAAAGTGTGCAAGGAAAGCTGCTAGTTGAGCGTAATGGCTGGCAATGGCTATCTACCGGTGAGCTATTCCGCAATTCAAAAGATACTGAAGTACATAAGCGTTTGGCTACGGGTGAGTTAATTGACGATACCCTAACGAATAAAGTGCTTGATAGTGCCTTAGGCGACATTGAAAATAACATAGATGTAGTGTTGGATGGCTATCCTCGCAATATTGATCAGGTGCACTGGTTAGCTGAGCATTTACCTGAACATGGCCGCAAACTGGAGTGCGTTATACTCTTTGATGTTCCACGTGAGGAAATTGTAAGCCGTCTCACTGGACGAGGGCGTATTGAGGATTCTTTGGATATAATTAGGCACCGCCTGGATATATACCAACAAAAGACTAGCCCAGTCGTAGACTTTTATCGCGAGAAAGGGGTGCCGATATTACTCGTTGATGGTAATGGGGCGGTACCTGATGTGCACGAACGGATTCAATCTGCGGTTGGGAAATGTCTGGGAACAAAGTAAAAACAATCCAAGAGATCGATGCGATGCGCGAAAGCGGCCGCATGCTTGCGACTGTATTACAGGTGCTTCAGGAGAAAACGGAGGCTGGTCTGACACCCAAGGTTATGTCGGCTATTGCCGCCAAAGAGCTGAAAGTGCTTGGTGGCCAACCAGCCTTTTTGGACTATCAAGGCTACCCCGATGTTATCTGTATTTCGGTCAACAACCAGGTCCAGCACAGTATCCCCGATGCAACATCCTTTAATGAAGGGGACATTGTAAATTACGATTTTGGCGTGGAATACAAAGGAATGATTACCGATTCCGGCGTTAGCGTATGTGTCGGCAACAAGTTGACACCAGACACAAAACGCTTACTTGAAGGAACTGAACGAGCTTTATACGATGGCCTGAGCGCCGTGAAAGCGGGGGCTAGGGTTGGTGATATCTCAGCTGCCATTGAGCGCACTTTACGCAAGTATAAACTCGGTATCGTGCGTGAACTGGTAGGTCATGGTGTCGGACATAATTTGCACGAAGACCCTGAGATACCCAACTACGGACGTATAGGCCACGGTCCAGTACTCAAAACCGGCATGACGATAGCAATTGAACCTATTGCTACACTTGGCAAACCCGGTATTTTTCAGGCACGCGACGGATGGACCCTACTTACCCAAGATGGTAGCTGGTCTGCACAGACAGAGCATACGGTTTTAGTCACAACAACGGGCTATGAAATACTCACTGCATTATAAAAACTTGCTCACAGCCAAGGGTAAGCGCTATACTGCCTCCATATGCAAGGGTCTTCTGCCACTACACCATTTGTTGGCCTGGATATAGGCACGAGTTCTGTCCGTTGTGTTGTTGGTATGGTCGATCCTGCTGTGCCAAGCAAAGTTTCTATTATAGGCCACGGCAGCGCGCATAATTTAGGTATGCGACGTGGCGTTGTGGTGCATGTTGAAGATGCCGCTGAGGCGATAGTACAGGCAGTAACCGAAGCTGAGCGGGTATCTGGCATGCGGATTCACGCCGCGACTGTCAATATTAACGGCTCTCACGTTAGCGGTATGAATTCCAAAGGAGTTATTGCTATTAGCGCCGCTAACCGTCAGATTACGCCAGAAGATCGTATACGTGCGGAGAGCGCAGCCGAAATAGTCCAGTTACCTTCTAACAGAGAGATCATACAAGTATTTGCGAAAAACTATCGGCTTGATGGCCAGGAGAATATTAAAGATCCAGTTGGTATGCACGGGGTGCGTCTAGAAGTCGACACTCATATAGTGACGGCGGCCACTCCTAGTCTTCGTAATCTGGATATGGCACTCGAGAGGGCGCAGGTCACTCCCCATCACCATTTATTGTCTAGCCTAGCTGCTGCAGAAGCTGTCCTTGAACGCCAACAGAAGGAAGCGGGGACAGTGCTGTTGGATATTGGTGCAGGCACTACGAACATAATAGTGTTCGAGGATGGTGAAGTGCAGCATGTAGCCGTGCTGCCTATGGGCGGGTTACATATTACGAATGATCTTGCGATTGGTCTCAAGACCGATTTAGGTGTTGCTGAAGCAGTAAAAATTAAATACGCGAACTTGAGCGCTGCGCACGCCAAGCGTGACATTCGAATAAGGGTGAATGATCAAGACCATACCTTCAAGTCTGAAGAAGTAACTATGATAACGGAGGCTCGTGTAGAAGAGCTATTTGAATATACGCAAAAAGAACTTATCCGCATTCACAAGGCGCATAAGCTACCTGGTGGTGTTGTCATCGTTGGGGGTACTGCCAAACTTCCAGGTATTGCAGAATTTGCCAGAGAAAAACTGCAGTTAGCCGCTAGGGTAGGTAAACTACAATCTATTTCAGGTCTTGTCGAGACCGTTGCCGACCCAAGATATGCGGCAGCCGTCGGTTTAATGGTACTGGACATGCTGCTTATCCCAGAGGCGGGACACTCATCAGGCAGCCTTACTAGTGCCCGAGCACTAAAACTGGTCGATAATCTGCTAGCTCGTTTTAAGCACTAGTAACGTGCGTACACAAAGTATACATCCACCAAATCTTGTGACTACCACGCATAACTTTGTTGAACTAGTTTGCTGCCTACGATATACTCACCATATAAAGTGAAGAAACATTAGGATAGGGTTAATACATATGCCTCAAGTCGCACCAGCAATAGAAACGTTCGCACGTATTAAAGTTATAGGCGTAGGTGGTGCTGGTGGTGCTGCGATAAACCGCATGGTTGACGCGGGCGTAGATGGTGTGGAGTTCATTGCGATTAATACTGACGCACAAGCTTTGCACCACTCCCATGCGAAAGTAAAGATCCATATCGGTAAGGATCAGACCCGTGGCTTGGGTGCAGGAGCTGATCCTTCCGTTGGCCAAAGGGCAGCCGAGGAGTCCATAGACGAGATCAAAAAAGTGCTGGAGGGTGCTGATATGATCTTTATCACTATTGGAGCAGGTGGAGGTACTGGCAGTGGTGCGGGGCATGTCGTTGCTAAGGCTGCAAAAGAGATGGATATCCTGGTAGTTGGTTTTGCTACCAAGCCATTTGCGTTTGAAGGCGAGAAGCGTCGGCGTAATGCGGATTTAGCTATTGAAAACCTCCGTAAATCTGTGGATACGCTTATTATTGTCCCTAACGACCGCTTGCTGCAAACGATTGATCGACAAACCCCACTCGTTGAAGCCTTTAAAGTTGCTGATGACGTTTTACGTCAAGGAGTACAAGGCATCTCAGACCTTATTACAGTACACGGTCTTATTAACCTTGACTTTGCTGACGTTAAAACAGTCATGAGCAATGCCGGTTCTGCACTTATGGGTATTGGCAGGGCTAGTGGCGAAAATCGTGCCGTCCAAGCTGCTCAACAAGCTATAGATTCGCCGCTACTCGAAGTTTCGATCGATGGTGCCAGAGGTATCTTATTCAACGTTATTGGTGGGAATGACTTGTCAATGCACGAGATTAACACCGCCGCCGAGGCAATTACCGCCGCCGCCGACCCTGACGCTAATATTATATTTGGAGCTACCATTAGCCCTGATCTTGAAGGTGAATTGATCATTACAGTTGTCGCCACTGGTTTCGACGAGTCATACTTTAAAGACCGTTCCAAGGATCCCAGTAACCCTGCTGCTCCAGTGGCTGTTGATGTTGCAAGTGGTGCCGCCAACATACAAGTTGCTGACTCTTCTACCCGTGCCACCGAATCTGAAATGTCTGAAATTGATATGAATCTTGACGAACAAAGCACTGCAGATGATTTCAAGTCTGAGTCTATGCCGCCAAACATCTGGACACTGGACAGCCACGAGGAGGATGACTCAAAACAAGTCCAGACAGATGCTGCCACTAAGAGTAACGCGGAGGAAGAGCTGGAAAAACCCTCTTTCTTACGTCGTCTTGCAAAACGATACAAAGAAAACCCCGAATCTGATAAAACAGATAAGAGTGACTAATTACGTAACAAATAATACAACCATATTATAGTTGCTAAAGCACCATCCATAGAGTTATGATTGGAGATACAACCACTATATGTAGTGATGGCACGTTAGCAGTCATAGAGGGGAGAGTAGTGCAATGAGGTGTGGCCAGTGTCATTTTGCCGACACTAAAGTGATTGAATCGCGGGAAGCGGCCGATGGTCAGGCTATACGCCGTCGTAGGTCATGCGCGGAGTGTGGCTACCGTTTCACGACTTACGAACGTATAGAGCGTTCGCAGCTTATCGTTATCAAAAATGATGGTACACGGGAGCTTTTTAGCCGCGAAAAGTTATTAGCAGGATTGTACAGGGCGTGTGAAAAAACGTCGGTGAGCAATCTGCAATTGGAAGGTCTCGTGTCGGATATCGAGCAAGAGCTGTACGCTTGCGGTGATCCTGAGATACCTTCGGCCAAGTTAGGCGAGAAGATTATGGATCGCTTGGCTAAGCTCAACGAAGTGGCTTACGTTCGTTTCGCCAGCGTATACCGCCGTTTCAAGGACATTGCCAGTTTCGAAGAAGAGCTGTCGCAGATCAGACAGCGGACCCTTGAACGATAGATGCTTGCAAACATACTCCAAGCTCCTTCCAGGCCTTATGCATATCAAGTTGTATGGGCATGAGGCACGGGTGGAGCTTGTGGAGTCCTCGAAAAGACATTAAGACTGTTTGCGACTCTAACAAATATTACAAAAACAATTAATTAATCGACCTGGTTGTGAGCCAGGTACAAAAAAGTGAGGGTATGTATGGGACAAACAACCAGTCTTGCGGGTGGGAGATTATTCACCCAGCCAAAAAGTAAAGCTTATGACCAGTTCAAGTGGGTTATACAGGATTCTATTATCATGAACCCGGGTACTGGCAGGGCAGTATTCGAACAAAAAGACGTTGAATTACCCGAGGGCTGGTCATTGAATGCTGTTAATATCGTGGCTCAGAAATACTTTAGTGGTACTCCCGGTACTCCAGAGCGTGAGAGTTCATTGCGACACTTGATCGATCGGGTTGTTGATACTGTAACCCGTCAAGGCATTCAAGAGGGATATTTTGAGAATGAGACTGAAGGTGAAGACTTTCGTGAAGAATTGAAATACGTACTGGCCACCCAGCGTGCCGCCTTTAACTCGCCAGTATGGTTTAATATCGGCGCTGCAGAGCGGGCTCAGCAGGCGAGTGCCTGTTTTATCCTGGGGATAGAAGATACTATGCAGTCCATCCTCAATTGGTACTACGAGGAAGGTATGATCTTCAAGGGAGGTTCTGGATCAGGTGTGAATCTCAGCGCAATACGCTCATCCTACGAAGGTCTTGGTAAGAGCGCTGGGAAGGCTTCCGGACCAGTAAGCTTTATGCGTGGCGCTGACTCTTCGGCCGGCTCAATTGCCAGTGGGGGTAAGACACGCCGTGCTGCCAAAATGGTCATTTTGAACGTTGATCATCCTGATATAGAGACTTTTATATGGTGTAAGGCTAGGGAAGAGCGCAAGACCCGTGTCTTACAAGACGCCGGTTTCGATATGACCCTTAACGGGAAAGATATTATTAGCGTGCAATATCAGAATGCTAATAATTCTGTCCGTGTAACTGACGATTTCATGAAGGCCGTTGTTGGCGATGATGACTGGGAGCTCAAGGCCATCAAGGATGGCAGGACACTGAAGACCATAAAAGCCCGTGATCTGTTCCGCCAGATTTCTGAAGCTGCCTGGGAGTGTGCTGACCCGGGTATGCAGTTCGATACTACTATTAACTATTGGCACACGACTCCTAACGCGGGGCGTATTAACGGTAG
>JBGTMJ010000033.1:0-31955 GCA_041743655.1 Saccharimonadales bacterium (SeqCode)
GTAATTTTGGTAGCTGTTTCTTAAGTTCGGACATGTATGGATAGTGTGAGGACATGAGCATATCATATCAGGAAAAAGACTCTCAGACAGTGGCCATAAGATGGTAATTTTTGCTGTAAAAGTCTTCACGATCAATTTTGTCTAATCCATTCCCATAACGTTCTACTTCTACACCGCAGCTATCACGCGCTTAAAACTAACCAACTTTTAAGCTTCGGTATCCCTCTTACCAATGGCAACATAAGCGGCACTGTGGTTAAATACACGCATGGATCAAGAGCCCCAGTACCCTAGCACGAATCCGGGTAGCCCGTATGAGTTTATTCTGAATCCTCAACAACACCGCAAGAAAAGGTTCAGCTTAGGTGGTGGTAATCTTCCCTTGATAATTGGTGCAATAGTGGGCGGCGCAATTCTACTTATGATAGTCATTGCCGCCATAGCCAGCTTGCTTGGCGGCTCAGGCAGCGCAAACAAAGACAACTTGATAGGTCTTGCACAAACCCAACACGAACTGATCCGTGTTTCTAATCAGGGAGTAGTGAGCGCCACACAACAAACAACTAAGAACTTTGCCATAACTATTGAGTACAGTATGACTACGCAACAGCAGGGAGTGACTAAACTCTTAAGCGGTGAGGGCGTCAAACTTAGCAGTAAGGATCTGGTTTTAAAACAAAACGCAGTAACCGACCAGCAGCTCGCCAAAGCAAAAACAACTAGTACCTTTGATGAAGCGTTCGCCAAGATCATGCAAAGCCAGTTAGAAAACTACGCAAATACGCTTAAGCAGCTGAGAGATAGTGCATCAAGCAAAGCCGAACGTGACCTAAGCAGTGACTATTATCAGCAAACCCAATTTATTATCAGCCAGATACCCTATGCACAAGCTTCCAGCCTGTAAACTATTTATTGTTCAGTAACTAGAATATACGAGTGCGTGATGAATTCCTGGACTTCCGGCCAGGTGAGTTGGCCTGTTAGCAATATTGTATTCCAGTGTTTCTTGTTTAAGTGATAGCCTGGCAGGACTGTCTCATACCTTTCCCGTAACGTCTCCGCAAGCTGTGGATCGCATTTCAGGCTTACGCGCAGTGGGTTACTGTTCTCGGGCACTAATGCAAACATTTTATCGTTTTGAGCCTTGTACACGGCGACATCTTCACCGAAAGGATAGTCCAGACGGGCACCAGCCATACTCAATAGGTAATCTTCCAGTTCTTTACGATTTACCATCATGCTCTACTCTAGCATATTGATGGCTTTAGTCCCTATCTTTGAGCCACTGTATGTAATACTGCAACTCTGCGATGGATGCCTGTATATCATCAAAGGCACGGTGTACTTCCCTCTTTTCGAACTCTACACCAAATTTACCTTGCATAAACACTTTAAGTGAGCTTACATCAAGCATCCTGTAATGCAGTTTAAGGTCCAACTCCGGCCACCACTGCTTGATAAAATTACGGTCATTATGGATTGAATTGCCGGCCAGAATAGCTGGCATAGTATCAAATTGCGCCTCAAGAAGCATAATCAATTCTTGCTCAACTTGATGCAGTGGCTTTCCTTCATTAAGTTTATGGACAAATTCATCACGGTTCTCGGGATAGTCTTTCCACCACACGTTCTTTTGCAGGCGGTCAACCACGAGTTTACGGTTGTGCTGCACCCGTGCTTCATACGAAGCTAAGGTCTTAAATTCAAAGTCAGTTACTTCTGCGGCAACTTCCAAGATTACGTCCTCGGCAGGATTCAAACCGGTCATTTCTAAGTCTATCCATAACAACTTTGTCGGAATCTCGTATTTATCTATCATCATGGGGCATTATAACGAGTCAGTATTACTTATCAAAACGGATAACATCTAAAACTCGAAGGCTGTTCATGTCACAGGTTTAGGAATGAATTGCAGTGCTGCAGAATTGATGCAGAAACGATTGCCTGTTGGCTGGTTCGGCGCGTCGGGGAACATATGCCCCAGATGTCCGCCACACTGCGTACAAGCGACTTCAGTGCGGACCATACCTTGGGTGGTATCTTGAGAAAGATGTACCGATCCGGGCTTAGCATCGTTAAAACTAGGCCAGCCGCAGTTGGTATCAAATTTGGTTTCCGATCCAAATAACTCGTTGCCGCAGGCAGCACATAGATATGCACCACGCTGGCTATTGTAGAGCAGTTTGCCTGTAAATGGTGCTTCCGTGCCCTTCTCGAACAACACATGGTACTGTTCGGGAGTAAGCTTTTGATGCCAGTCTTGATCGGCCATAGTTATTCTCTTTTTAGGTTTCTTTCTTTTTATCAAGCTTGTCCAAACCAAGACCCTTAAAAACATAGTAAACGATGGCAGCAACAATAAAGAAAGTCAGCAGCCCACTAATGAAGGCACCCCACCCAAAAGACTCACTCTTACCGTTAAGGGTAAGGGTAAAGACTTTCTGTTTAAGCGTTCCTTCGCCTGGCAGCAATAATCCAGTAAGCGGGTTGATAAAACTCATCATCAACTGGTCCACCAGGGCCTTAGCCTGGGTGCCTAATACTAAGCCAATAGCCAAGCCCACAACACTTTGCTCGCGCAGAAAAGTAACGAAGCCTTGTACTTGGTGCCCCGGAACAGAGGCCTTCTCTTTTACCAGGTTGGCCACCGTTACCTCAGCTCGTCGGGCCCGAGACGCTGCTTTCTCGGCTCTTTCTGCGGCTGATTTAGCATGTGATGCCTGAATTTCTGGTGAACTAGGTTTTTCTCTCTTAGTATCCATACCGTCTTCTCCTTACGCTCCGCTTAAGGACATTGTACCACCTCTCTTACATACGTTCAGGCGCTTTGATGCCAAGCAAGCTTAAACCGTCCTTCAAGACTTGGGCGTAATACGTTATAAGCGTCACGCGGAGAGCTTCACGTTCGTCACCAACCACCCGGTTATGCTCATAGAAACGGTTAAATGCTTGAGCTAGTTCATATAAATAAGTACATACGTAGTGCGGCATACATTCATTCACCGCTTGTTGAATAACTTCTGGATATTCACTAATCTTGCGAGCCAAGGATCGCTCGTTAGGCTGCATACTATTTGCCGAAGTGGCAGGCTCGGCTGAGGCCTTGCTCAAAATACTACGAGCCCGTGCATGCGCATACTGTAAATAGGGGCCACTATTACCATCAAGGCTTACGGACTCGTCAGGATCATAGGTAAGGTCCGGCCCCATCCGTTGCTTTAGAAAAGCATATTTCACCGCACCAAGTACAGTGGCTTCGTCGTTGTCCCTGCCGCCAATTTTTTTGTTTGCCTCACGTGCAGTACCAAGCACAGTAACAGCACGTAAGATATTCCCCTTACGAGAACTCATTTTCGTGCCACCTTTCATTTTGACTACACCATGTACAAGATGGGTAGTTGCTTTGACGAGTTCGGGTCTAAACTGTTCAATGCTTTTTAGAACAACGGCCATGTATTGCTCTTGGCTGTTATCAGTTATGACAACAGAACGGTCAAAATGATAGTCCTGCTGTTTGCGCATAATGAGACCTACGTCCTTGGCCTCATAGGTTGGAATGCCCTGCGAATTAATAAAAACCCGTGTATGCAAGCCATATTTTTCGCCCTTAAAGACGACTGCACCGTCACTCTGTTCGTAGACACCTTTAGCAAGCTGTTCGCGAACGGTCTTGATACCAATTTCAGCACATTCACTCTCGGGGTAGTATTTCTCGAATGGGGTACCTATACGCTCATAGAACCGGTCAAAATAATCATAGCTCCACTGCCGGCAGGTCCAATACAGCCGGGCAAAGGGTGAGTCGTGATCATTATTGTCATGTAATTCATAGATGCGTTTATTAAGAGCAGTTATTTCGTCCCTGGTGTGTTCATCATCATCGTAGATGTTAGAGCCAGTAACATAACACCTGGCCATCCACTCAGCACGCCCCTCTTTTGGAATGCCTGCCAACTTTTCGGGACGTTCTCCACCCAAGTCGTCCAGCATTGCCCACATAGTCTTACCGACGTGCAAACCAACATCACCACCGAAGTTAACACGATGCACCTCGCCTCCTGCAGCTTCAAACAGATTGCCAATAGCATGACCTACTACACTGGTATACAGATGTCCGACGTGAAGAACTTTAAACGGATTGGGGTCAGAGTATTCGGCGACTATTACCTGACCTCTTAAGCCAGTAGGTTTTGTAGTCGACGCATGAGCGGCCAGCCCGTATATAGTTGCATCATCTAACGTAATATTAATAAATCCTGGTTTGGCAATGGTTATCGACTTAACCGTATCGCCTAGTTGCTCCTTCAGTTTGCCTGCAAGCACCTCAGCAACCTCACTCTGGTTACGGCGCAAACGACCGGCCAGTTGCATAGCAACGTTGGTTGCGTAGTCGCCAAACTGTTCATCAGGGCGGCTTACTTCAGGCTGGATATCAATATTGAACGCATCCCGCACTACGCTCACTAGTGTTGAGTACACATCTTGCATAACTGACTAGATTATATCAGATGGGAGTGCCATTAACTCGCGTCACTGCTTTAGTTAGTTGCTACGTTGGTTCCTGGCAACTTTCGCCGCATACCATAGTATTCCGTAGACGCTGGCAATGAAAACGAAAAAGCTGAACGTTGTAACCAACATTTTAGGGTGCTCGCCAGGATGAATGAGCCGGTCAGACACATCAAACAACACCGACGTAGAGTTAGCGATAAGATCCCATGCATTCCACCTTAGATCCCGCCCTACATATATAGCAAAACTACACACCAAGATAATCAATCCTACAAATGTGAAAGCTATACGCATAGGCAGTCGTTTAGCAAGTTCGAAGTGGATAATAAATAGGCTTAATAGGCCAAGGATCAAGCTATTTATAATAAACGACGAAAACATAACTGTGTTATAGAGCAAGTTTTCTGTGTCCAACCCTTGTATATGTACAAAATCACTGACCATATAAAATGCATTCGGCAGTAGTATCAACCACAATACAGTAACTGCCAGCGCATACCAGCTCGACCATATCTTGCGGTGAACCGTGTGTTCAAGCCACAGGGCTGCAAATAAGGATATCCAAGCCAGCATCAGGTTCCATGGCAAATAACTAAGGGATACGTCTTCATTGACCCATAACCCTGTCAGATAGAAAAGTATACTACCCAAACTTGATACACCTAAAGCCACGCCAAGTTTGGCCCGCGCAGAAACATAAGACCAACGCATACGAGTATTATAGCAACTTCATGCGTAACTGGGTGCTATCTGTTTGCAGTGAGCTCAAGGCTCACTTCGAAACACGCACCTCCTGATGGCCTGTTGTGCGCTACAATGGTAGCGCCGTTAGCTTGTGCAATCTCCTTAGCCAAAGCCAAGCCCAAGCCATAACCGCTAATCCGTGCTGAACGAGCTTTGTCGCCGCGATACAGCCTATCAAAGATATAGGGCAGATCCTTCGCTATGATGCCAGGCCCCTTGTCTTCAACCATCAGAATGTATCGTTTGCCCTTCTTGTGGCCTTTTACCGTAATCTCACCGCCGTGGCCGCCATACTTGATAGCATTGTCAAGTAAAATCCCTATAAGCTGGACCAGGCTATCATAGTGGCCAATGACTTTCGCAGGTTTCACCTCCTCAACTAAGACCTTTACTTTCCTGGCCGCGGCCGCGGCCGATAGCTGGCCAAGCGCATCATTAACCACATGCGGGACAATCAGTGGGGAACGAGTTAATCCCTCTTGGCCATACTGGTGTAACGCCAGAAGATTATCCGATAAACGCTCTAGCCGCTGAACCTCTTCCAGATTACTGGCTAGCTGGGAGCGTGCTTCTTCCTCGGTAAACGTCTTTTGTCGCAATAGTATCTCATTTTCCAAACGCATGTTAGCCAGTGGCGTTCTCATCTCATGGCTAGCGTCAGCCGTAAAGCGTGCCTGGGTCTCGTGTGCCTCCTGAATCGGTTGCAGTGCCCGGCCGGCAAACCAATAGCTTAGAATCCCGCCAATTCCCAGTGCGAATAAATTAATAATCAGTAATCCGTTGTTGAGATGCTCACGAACAATCTCTGCGTAATTTTCCTGAATATCGGCAATGGCGGCATTGGGCCGAGTGACTACTCCGTCAAGAGAGCTTTGCGCCCATTGTTCTACTGCGCTACGTTGCGCAATATTGGAACGCAAAAATTCGTGTTCAGCATAGACCCGGATACTTAACGTCACCATCAGGTTGAACAGTACGATGATACCTAGGTAAAAAAGCGTTAGCGACCACCTCGCCGAACGGAACAGGTTGAGTTTATCACTCCACTTTGTAACCATAGCCTCGTACCGTTTGGATAGCCTTACGGCTACCGGTTTTCCTACGCACATTAGCAATAAATGTCTCGACGGTGTTGTGTTGTACACGGTCTTCATCAGCCCATACGTGGTCTAATAAGCTATCCTTACTAATAACTTCACCTTTATGGCGCATAAGGTATTCAATAAGACGAAACTCTTTAGTCGTAAGATGAACTGTTTTATCTTTAACTTTGGCTGTTTTAGCAGTCACGTCTAGCATAAAACTGTTGGTTTTTAGCACATTGCCGCTATGTGCCTTAGGGCGTCTTAACAATGCCCGGATACGGGCCAGGAGTTCATCAAATGAGAAGGGTTTTGGCAGATAGTCATCAGCACCAACATCAAGGCCTGCCACCCGGTCTCTAATCGTCGTGCGCGCGGTAAGCATGAGTATGGGCGCTTGTTCGTGCTGGGAACGCCATAATCGCACCAGGGCAGGACCATCGTTCTTCCCTGGTATCATCCAGTCCAGCAAAATAAGGTCATACTCATTGGCATCGGCCAGGGTTTCGGCCACATCGCCGTCAAGTGCCGTGTCGATTACATACCCTTCAGCAGACAAGCCTTTTTCCAGGCTCTTCGCTATCTTTACCTCGTCCTCAACAACTAGAATACGCATGCATTAATCATAGCACCCCTGTACTGCAGGATCGCTGGAGATATAGCTCCTCATGACAGCGGCCCTACCTTGCAAGGTAGGGCCAAGAGTTAGCTATGATTTCTTCTAAGGATTAGTGCCGAAACCACTCGGATCAAAAGTTGGTATAGGTACGTTATCAGCCATATTATTTCGTGAGCTCCTGCTTGAACTTTTCTACAAGCTCAACCGGTGCAGGGTTTAGCCCGTTAAGTAGTGCTACATAGAGCGTTACAAAATCGCCAAACGCAATTGTCCAGAGTAACTGTTCCAGCGCAGTCTGGCCCTCGGCATGTACGACATGTGGTTCTGGGCGCATACCCGAAAGCAGGCGCGCGCTAACGTCAAATCGCTTTAACACCCGCTCGTGTTCGCATGAACCACGTAAGTCAATCACTGCATATGGTTTATCTGTCGGTTGTTTGCTCCAACCTATAAACTCGTTATGATTGAATTCAGGGTACACGTTCCACCAGGCAAGCTGCTTGGCATTTTCATTAAAACTGACTTTCCACTTATAGGCAGCGGGCGCAAGCTTTGGGCCACTATATACCACGATCGACTTGCCAATCAGCTCCAATGCTAATTGCTTAGCCGGATTCTGACCTGTAGGCACTGTTGGCGCCCAAACAGTAATTGCTTGCTTTAAGAAGTCTGAGATTCTCCGAAGTTCCAAAGAGGTCTCTGGCCGCAGCATCCCAGTAGCCTTCAGTATGTCCAATAACGCCCTGAAGTTATACAGTATGGCATAGCGGGGCTGAGCAGCCTTGGGTAACAATACGCGCAAGTAAGCTTTAGCCTCAGCAGCCTCCCACAGTTTGCCGCCGCCGGCAATAACTGCAATCTGAGCACCTTTAGCCTGAGCTTGCTCTAGCGTACTCAATGTTTCCTCTGTATTACCAGAATAACTTGCCGCTATCACTAACGTGCCGTTGCCAACATACTCAGGCAATTCGTAGTCGCGGACAACTTCAAATGGTTTACCTAAGCGGGGCCAAGTATCTACTATTGATGCCGCCAGAGCCGAGCCACCCATCCCCGCATATACCACATTGGCAATATTGCTAAATTGCTTATTCCCTAGTAGCTCAAATTCACCCGACAATTGCTCGTATTGTTTTTGAGCGATACCAAGCGCATCTTGAGCATCCTTTTCATGGATATATTTCAAATCGTCTAGCATACAGCTGATACTCCTTGTGCTATTATGGTACTATCATTATTATATCTAAATAAACGCGCAAATGGGGGGACTTATGTTTGGGCAGCACGACGATCAACTTCAAAACCACGACGCCAGTCAGCCAACGTCAGATGTAACGTTAGCTAACGACAACCAGGCTGCGGGCACACCTGTTCTGAATGTGAACGACCTCAGTAACGATACTATCGACGACAGTACACTGGTCACGAATCCATCTATAATCACCGAACCTGCAATCCCTGCACCGCTGCCCGCCACCCCACAACCAACTGCAAGTATTACTCCTAGCACCGAACAATTATTGGACATCAAACAACAAGCTCTACAACAATTAACACCGCTGGTCGGGCACCTTGAGCAAGAACCGGAAGAAAAGTTCCGCACAACCATGATGATGATCCAAGCGTCAGACAATGATAGACTTGTCAAAGCCGCTTACGACGCAGCCCTCCAGATTGCAGACGAAAAAGTACGAGCCCAGGCCTTGCTTGATATAGTCAACGAGATTAACTACTTTACGCATAATAGCAGCAATAATCAGGCCGTCTAGCCTGCCCGATTAGAGCCCCTTGGTTTGTAAGTGAAGCTTGCGCGCATTAATACTGTTCTGCTTTTAGCCATCGTACTTATCAATGGTTATATTATTGTTTTGCCGCTGCTGCCCAAGATTACATTTTGGGTTCAGAGCCAAGACAAGGGGCGTATACAACAACTCGAAGCCAAGATACTCGCTCCATCTCTCAAGGCACCACCCGTTAGCCCTCCCAAAGAAAATCAACTTATTATCCCAAGTATGTTGTTAGATCAGCCAATATATGACGGGCCAACAGTCAAAACGCTCAACAAGGGTTTATGGCGCAAGCCACATGGTAGTACTCCGGACAAAGGAGGCAATACGGTGCTGGTCGGACATAGGCTCACCTATAGTAATCCTCGTGGCACACTGTACAACCTGGATAAAGTCAGCATGGGCGACAAAGTAGGGTTATGGTGGAATGGTGAACAATTCAACTACGTTGTCACAGAGATAAAAGTGGTAAAGCCGACAGAAATCAGTATAGAGGCCCGGACTGCACAGCCACAGCTCACCATATACACCTGTACTCCATTATGGCTACCCAAAGACCGCCTCGTAGTAATCGCCAAACCGGAGAGTCCGAATGAGTGAAAAAACACAATTTTTCTTACTGATAGCACTCTTGCTTGCCAGCTTGGTATTGCTTTGGCTTGCAAACGCAGCAGCTGGTAATGTATTAGCCCTTTAGAGACGGACGTTCGGATGGGTCTGTACCCTTAGCAACAGGCCATTTTGCTGTGGTCTTGCGCCGCCGCCATATACGTACCACCAAACTCACAAATATAATCAAACAAGCAAGGGTAACAAAACCAACAACCGCGATACCAGTATCGGTCAAGTTGTTATTACCATTCGTACTGCCTGCTGTAGCGCTGGAACAAGTGCCATTTGCTTGCTGGGTGGCTGAACAAGAATACGTGCCGTCCCCGTATAAACCCTCACCGTATAACTGCCCAAAATATGTTACATAATATTTCATTTTAGAGATTCTTTTTTACATTAATGGTCATGTTTATGATACCATGGTAAAGGTCATTAGTGGTAATAACAAGTGAGGGTAGTATGTCGTCATTTAACCAGTTTGGATTCCTTAATTTAGGAGCTCCGGAGCTATTGCTTATCTTTCTGATCGTGCTTCTGTTGTTCGGTGGTAAAAAGCTGCCTGAACTTGCACGCAGTGCAGGATCATCAGTTCGTGAGCTAAGGAAAGGCTTGGGTGATGGGAGCGAGAAGGAAAAACAAAAACAAGCCGACGAGAAAGCACGCTCGTAAGCAGCTTCATAAGCAGTTTTTAGAGCCGGAAAAACTTCCTTTTATTGCGCATGTCCTTGAGCTGCGCAAGCGTTTCTTTTATATTGCCATATTTGTTGCACTGTTTGGTGGCCTGGCGGCTACTATGCAAGGACCACTTACAAGCTTTCTTCTGAAACCAGCTGGTAACCAGCAGTTTATATACACTTCTCCGGGTGGAGGCTTTGATTTTGTCTTTAGGTTGAGTTTGTATACCGGGATTGCGCTGAGCATCCCCGTGATAGTCTATAATCTACTGGTCTATCTGCAGCCACTACTCAGGAAAGAAACCTTACGATTCGTAATTGGCATCAGCCTTTGGTCTAGCCTGCTTGCGTCCATGGGAATTCTGTATGGATATTTTGTCGGTATGCCACCTGGTTTACATTTTTTGTTACAAAGTTTTTCGAGTGAACAGATAAAAGCACTTATAGGCATTGATAAATATCTTTCCTTTGTTTTGACATATTTGCTTGGCTCAGCTTTGCTTTTCCAAATCCCCTTAGTGCTTATTCTCATCAACCGTATTAAGCCCTTACAGCCCAAAAAGCTGATGGGCTATCAGCGTTGGGTCATACTTGCAGCATTTAGTATCGGGGCAATTATTAGCCCCTCACCGGATCTTAGAAACCAGGCGATCATGAGCGGGCCAATAATACTGATGTACGAAATAAGTATTATTATAATTTGGGCGCTCAACCGCAAGAACCGTAGACCTAAACGCGTTGTTGAGTTACTCCGTAAAGATGCCGAAATCCAAGCCGGCCGGCTGGCCAATTTTGAAAAAGCCCAGGCAATGTGGCAGCAAACCATCCGCAACACGGTAAGCCCAGTGGCTTCCAGCGCTACCAGCAAACAGCAATACTTGCCTGCAAGCTCGAGAACTGACCGACCTCGCCAGTACCTGGAGAAGTTTAGCCGCCGTCCTTCTAGGTCTTTCATGGGTTAAGCTACCCTTTAGCATGAGCATATTAAAATAACTTGACATAAGCATCACGGCTACTATAAAATGTAATCAAAGTTTTAAAATAAAAGGTTAAAATAAAAATGCAAAAGTTAAACTCCCTTATGCAACAAGAAATGACTCGGAAAGAGTTTTTAACAACTCTTGGGTTCGGTACGGCAACCGTTTTCGGTCTCTCGACTTTGTTACAGTTCTTTGGTAAAGCCAACCCCTTCCAACAGAGCGTATCACAAGGCTATTCGAGTGGCTCATACGGTGGCATAAAACGCACTTTACAAAGTTAGTCACGAGTCAAATCCAGGCTTCAAAATAAGAGAGCGCATTCATAGCGCTCTCTTATTTTTTTGGACTTAATGAAACTACATCATGCCCATGCCACCCATATCAGGCGCGGCAGAACCCCCATCTTTCTTATCGGGCACTTCTACTACCAAAGCTCCCATGGTCATGCTGGTACCGGCAATGGAAACGGCGTTCAATACTGCTTCCTTGGTAACGCGCGCTGGATCAACAATCCCGGCAACCTTCATATCTACCAGTTTTGCAGGATTATTAACATTGACGCCTGTGCCAGGTTTGCCAGTCTTAATCTGCGGCAACCATTCGTCCGGATTCAGGCCGGCATTCGATAAAAGAATTCGGAATGGCTGTTCAAGTGCATTCTTAAGCAACATCTTACCCGCAGCAATAGCCGCATCATCGTTATTGGTGGTAGTAATTGTCGCGGATAGGTCCACAAACGTCACGCCACCGCCGGGTACGATACCCTCAGCTAAGGCGGCTTTTACCGCAGCAACCGCGTCGTCCACACGAAACTTCTTTTCTTCGATTTCGGTCTCAGTGGCTCCACCAACCTTAATAACGGCAACCTTGCCTGACAGGGCCGCACGCCGCTTTTCGAGCTGTTCGCGATCATATTCACTGCTGACAGCGTCAACCTGGGCACTTACCTGCTTGATACGGGCTTGTACGTCGGCTGGAGAACCGGCACCCTCAATAATAGTCGTTTCATCTTTGCCAACAATAACCTTGCGGGCAGAACCAACCATACTAAGTTCAGCATTCTCAAACGTATAGCCACGGTCTTCACTGATAACTGTGGCACCAGTCAAAATAGCAATATCCTCAAGGATTTCCTTGCGACGATCACCGAAAGCAGGAGCCTTAACGGCAACTGTGTTGAAGACGCCCTTCAAACGGTTCAACACCAATGTAGCAAGTGCCTCTCCTTCAACATCCTCAGCAATGACCACCAGGTCTTTCTTGCCTGTTTGTGCCAGCTTCTCAAGTACTGGTAAGAATTCCTGAATAGAACTAATCTTCTTGTCAGTAATAACAACTGCCGGTTTGTCGTACACAGCTTCCATACGGGCTGTATCGGTAACCATGTACGGGCTCACGAAACCGCGGTCAAAGGTAAAGCCTTCGACTACTTCGCTTTCAAGCGCCAGGCCCTGGCCCTCTTCAACGGTGACCACACCGTCACGACCAACATTGTCCATAACATCAGCTATGAGTTTGCCAATCTCAGCATCACCTGCGGAAATAGTAGCAACTTCAGCAATACGCTTCTTGTTGGCTGCAATATCTTCACGCACACCGTCAAGCTTTTCGATAACATCGTGCGCAGCAGTTTCCAGCCCTTTTCTCAGCAGCATAGGGTTGTGTCCGGCAGCTATCAGCCTGTTGGCTTCACTGAGAATATGGTAGGTCAGCACGGTTACCGTAGTCGTACCGTCACCAGCTACATCGTTCATCTTTGAAGCAGCTTGCTTGATGAGTTCTGCCCCAACCTTGTACCCCAAAGTCTCATCATCTACATCGCTGATATCAACACCTTTAGCAACAGTTACACCATCATGAGTAACTGTTGGGGCACCAAAACTCTTACTAATAACAACGTTGCGGCCCTTAGGCCCCATCGTCGTCTTGACTGCATCGTATAGAATTTTTGCCCCAGCCAATACCCGCCTACGGGCGTCATCATCGTAAAATACTTTCTTTGCCATTATTATAACTTCCCTTCTGCTACTTGACCGTAGCTACAATATTACCCTTGGAAATAATGATATATTCGTCGCCTTCGACTTTCACGTTAGTGGCTTCGTACTCGTTTTTGTACAAAATACGGTCACCCACTTTCACATCTTCCACTTTCTTGCCTACAGCAACTACTTTAGCAACTTTTGGCTTTTCGGCTGCGCTGCTTGGCAAGTACAAGCCGCTGGCAGTTTTCGTCTGCGCTTCTTCAGCTACAGCAACAACGTAATCATTAAGAGGTTGTACTTTAACACTCATCGTTGATAACTCCTCCTTTTAGGTCTTTCCATTGAAGAGAGCTGGCACTTACACATAGTGAGTGCTAGCCCATCAGCACTCACTATACCGGAGCGCCAATTCCCCTGTCAAGAGTGATAAATAATACTGTTTGAAGTTACATTTGCTAAACGTTCACAGCCAGATTGAAGAAAGAAAGAGCTGCTGACAGCTCACAGGCTCTACTTAATTGTATCTGTTTTCCTATGCTCTATTCTGACTACCCATATTGCCGATATCTGTCCAGTAATGCAACATTTTATAGAATAGACCAGTAGGGACTACATACTCACCAATCCCTCTGGCCGATAACCTAGTTTCTTCTGCACCGACCAGGACTGAACTGGCGCTCTTTTCGTCTTCTATAGTAATGTTTTTTGTCACCCGTGAAGCGACTAACATGTGTGCAACCTGTTCTCTGATCTCATCAAGGTCTAGCCCCTTTTCTTTAGTATTGGCGTCTATGATCTCGGTCATCATTAATAGAACTTTCGTTTCAAGGGCGCTCGTATTCTTGTCATCATGAAATATAGGTACTCGGCCTACTTCGCCGTCAAGTAACGTGTGGCTACTCGCTTCGAATTTTCCCTTCATAAATCTATATTCCTCCTAGTCTAGTATATATTATACCATTTATAGTTTCTTTAGAGGCCAGCCGCCTATAATACTGCCAGGGATGACACTATCTGGCCCAGTTACCGTAGGCCTACCTTCGGTTACAGCACATACTGGTACGCCGTTGATCATTGCTTTATGTATAGTGGTATCACGTTGAGGGTCATATTCCCACACCCCGTTCTCTCCAGTAGCTGCAATCACTGATTCTATGACTTGCTGGGTTGACCATTCATTCGGGAACATGAACGAACCATGGTCCTTTGCATATACTTCGCCATCATCACTCGTTACCTCAACTGTATAAGCCTGAAAAACACCATTTTCTCTCTCTTTTTGTTCGGATCGGTAGTCACGCCGCTTTTTAGTAGGGTTAGCAGGATTGTATATCTTGGAACCAACTGTTCTACCTTCTGTTCCCAATGCAATAACAGTTGGGAGATGGTGCAGACCCCCGGTCTCATCACCTTCCAGCATGTGCTTCAATCTATATATGCCAGTATTTTCATCAACAGCAAAAGCATTCATTTTGCCAGAATCATAAAATTTCTGAGATATCAGGCCTTTTTTAAGTAATGATAAATCAAATTGCTGCCTGTTGTATTCCGACTCACTAATTGTGCTTGAGCTCTCATGCTCAGGCGGCATCTCGATTATTGGCCATAGTTGAGGCGCTAGATTTTCTGCCATAGTTGTAATTTTATGTGATTGATTTATGTATTAATATATACCATAATATCGTGCTTTTTGCAATATTAATCTCGAAACGACCGACTGTTGAAGAGCGGTGCTAGTTTCAAGATTCAGGTTTAATTGGTAATTGCTAAAACACAGGAAATATACTAATGTAAGTAATACTCGTTTCTTTATAGGTAAGTATTAAATAAAAATGGCTAAAACACATCGCAATGCTTTTACTGGACAATATTACCCAGAAAGCGGCTTTCAATTGGAAGCTATGGGGAATGATCACGTTGTCGAAAAATATAAAGATGTTCTAGATGCAATTCCTACCCACGAACAGCGAGTCTTTGTAGATGGCATTGCAGACTTGCCAACAGATCTCCGCGAGATCTACTGTAAGCGGATGGGCAACCTGCTGAAAAAGGAACCTGTGGCTAGGCTTACCGGACGCCGCGGTCTTTTTTATGAACTGGAGCATATTGCTAAAATACGAGAAAGTGGTTTAGAGACAATCGACTTTTCAACTGCAGGTAATATTGGTCAAGTGACCTACAATGGCTATTCTAAACACGCGTATCTGAATGCACGTCCAGATACAGAACTAACGAGTCTAGTCGACTGTGATGTGCCAATCTCAAGAGATGGAAAGCCGCATATGTATGAGTTAAAGAGTTATTCCCGTAAACTCTATGGTTCATTAGTGAGTAACCGTAACCAACTACTCAAATATGAACAAGCGGTTGAAGATAGTGTGGTTGAGGGCGCAACAATCCAACTGCAGGGTCGACTTGATCCTCAATTCTTAAGCTGGGCTACTAGTACCAGAAGTACTCCAAGTCCAGTACCTCATGTTGAGATTTTATATGACCTAGTATTACCAAGCGGAGCAACTTACATTACGGTATTAAAGACTCCAGAGCAAGTGGATGGATTACGATTTGAGAACCCTGAGTACGAAGAAGAGTTAGATAAACAAGTTATAGAAGGCTTGGAAGCTGCCAAGAAAGATGGGTCTTTGTCCTCAATTCTAGCACTCCGAGACTTTAGAGATGCATCTGCTGAAATGCAACTTTATATGGAGGACCCCATGAGCATTCCATCTGTCGAGATTTACGCTACATATGAAGGTATCTGGCGATTCAAGATTTACGATAAATTACTGGCTAAAGGCCACGACAAATCCATCCTACCCCAACATGCATAATTGAGGCTACAGCTGTGTGCTTATATTAGGATGATGTAAGAAGAATAGCTCTTAGCCAAGAGTCAAGTTAGGCAGAGTTAAAATTATCTTTTACGGCCTAAACAATTTTTTATAGTTTGGCGTGCAGTGCTAATCTCATCCCAGGCATCCTCCACTATCCTGTCGGGATTGTGGTCATCTTGCTGGAGGTGACGCAGCTCTGCTGCACGCGGGCCATTACGCAGAATATCTTTTTCGTGACCCTTGCCAAGCAGCAGCACAGTATCATTCTTTTCAGCGCGGCCAATAGCAAGCTGGATCGCTGCACTCCGGTCGTGTACTGAGAAAAGGTTTTTGTTACGCTGCTTGCCTGCACTTTCAGCACCAACGGCAATCTGTTCGATAATTTCCTGGCCGTCCATGTCCCGATCATCTTCTTCGGTAACAATCACTACATCGGCATATTGGCCTGCTAAGTGGCCTTGGACAGCCCGCTTCGCTTCATCGCGCCGGCCAGCAGAACCGAACATCACAATCAGCTTACCTTTGACTACAGGCTTCAGGTCTTTAAACAGTTTTTCAAAACTATCCGGCGTGTGGGCGTAGTCGACAATGACAGTAAAATCCTGCCCTTCGTCGATGCGTGTCATGCGACCCTCTACGCCTTCAAGAGCAGCTATTCCTTTTTCTATCTGTTCCTTCGTTAGGCCCATTGCTTCGCCAACTCCGACAGCGGCAAGTGAATTGTACACGTTAAAGCTGCCGGGCAAGTTACAGGCTATCTGATATTTGCGGTCACCATGTACGGCAACATACTGGACCCCTTCGGGGGAAAGTTGTATATTGGTAGCCCGTAAATCGGCACTCCCGGTCCCATATGTAACAGGGTTTTCTATCGCATCAACAAATACTTTGCTACTGGGATCATCACCGTTAATAATACCTACCCTCAAGCCGTTGTGGTTGTTGTTGGTTTGAACGAAAAGCTGCCTTTTGGCATCAACATACCGCTCGAATGTTCCGTGATAGTCAAGGTGTTCATGGGTGACATTGGTCATGACTGCCACACTGTATGGCACACCCCAAACCCGGTGCTGTGCTAGTGAATGGCTTGTGGTTTCTAAAACCAGCCATTCAATTCCCTTGGCTTTAAGCTCCGAAATACGTTTATGCAGTTCAGGCACTGAGACGGTAGTCATATGTTCAGTCTGTGGCTTGATATCCGCGCCCGCGCCATATGCTACGGTAGTCATAAGCCCCACCTTATAGCCAGCCTCGTGCAACATTCGGTGGATTAAGAAAGATGTGCTGGTCTTACCGTTTGTCCCGGTGACACCGATTACTTTTAGCCCTTTTGCCGGAAAGCCGTCTACTGCATTAAGAATTACGGCCTCAGCCAGGTGACCATAGGGCTCAATCTTGCGAAAGACGTTTCTGGGAATATACTTCTTGATTAGTGTACGCATTGACCTTAAGTATACGACCTGAAGTCTGTAAGGGCTAGAGGTCACCCCGAATGAATGGTCACAAAAGTAGCTTGCATGGTATGCTTACGGTCATGAAGGTTTTGGGTATTGAGTCCAGTTGTGACGAAACAGCGGCGGCGGTTGTCGAAGATGGTAAGCATCTGCTGAGCAACGTCGTGGCGAGCAGTATGGATTTGCACGCCCAGTACGGCGGTGTTATACCGGAAATTGCCGCCCGTAGCCACATTGAGGCCATCATACCAGCCATTGAGCAGGCACTCAGCGATGCCGATTGTGATTGGTGCGATATAGACGCCATTGCCGTAACCCATGGCGCAGGTTTGCTTGGCAGTTTGCTAATTGGTGTCTTGACAGCCCGGACACTGGCCATCACTAAAAAGAAACCCCTATATGCCATTAACCATGTCGAGGGGCATATTTATGCCAATTTCCTTACAGCCACTACCCTGTCCGGTTATCGGTTGCCCGGCACGCAACCGAAGTTCCCCATGCTTGGCATCATAATAAGCGGTGGACACAGCCAGCTAGTTATCTGGCGAGACCATTTTGACTATACGCTGTTAGGGCAAACGCAAGACGATGCCATTGGTGAAGCCTTTGACAAAGTTGCCAGAATTCTGGGTCTTCCCTACCCTGGCGGTATACATGTCTCCTTAAAAGCTACCAATGGTAATCCTCAGGCAATCAAACTCCCCAAAGCACGTATGGAGAGTAAATATGACTTTAGCTTCTCAGGGCTCAAAACAGCTGTTCTGAGGGTAGCTCAAGAATTAGTCGGTAAAGATTACACTTTACCCTCCATGGAGCTCCCCGGACTACTCAGCGACGCACAGAAGGCCGACATTGCTGCCAGCTTCCAGCGCATTGCTTGCGAGACCATTGTCGACAAGGCTTTACAGGCTTACAAAGAGTTCCAACCAAAGAGTGTAGTTATAGGGGGTGGTGTGGCAGCCAACAGTGAGCTGCGACGCCAGCTTGCCGAGCGCATTCCCTTCCCTATCGAATACACCGACGTTAAGCTCTGTGGAGATAATGGCGCCATGATAGCGACACTTGGCTGCTATCATGCTATGAAGAAGCGACCGGTAGCAAACCCCTTGACTCTAGATGTAACGCCTAACCTGTCAATGTAACGGGGCGTTATCAACTAATCAATTCTGCAGATTGTGGGATACCTCTGTTGGCATGGCCGCTACTATGCCCTGTTTCGTGCCATCCTCCCCTGTGCTTCAAAATTTGCAATTTTAGGTATTGACAAGTCAGGCAACCATTCTTATGCTGCTTTTGCAAAAACAAAAACGTTATATAGTCACACGATCTACGGAATGTAAGTAGGAACACCTTAGTAATGATCGGCCTACAGATTATTTTAGGAAGTTTAGTAGTGCTCGTTCTGCTTATGGGGTTGCTAATCGGCATAGGATTTGTTGTAGCAGACAAACAGAACAGCAGACACCGTCGATAACTACCGGCAATCAGTAAATCGCGATCTGTCAAAAAACCATACAAAAAACAAACATACTATACCAAGGAGTCAAAGTAGGGTTTTCACACGAAAGCCTTGTTTGCGTTGGTGTAATTTCACGTGAACCTTGAACGGAGGTGGAAAAACAGCTTTGGAAGTGCTATTCTGATCTCTGTTACTAAATGTAGATAGTAGGGACGAGTATGAAGCTACCTAAAGTGTACGAGCCTTCTGAATATGAGGCCGATATATACGCTCTCTGGGAGAAATCCCAAGCCTTCCAGCCACGTAAAGCGGGGAAGAGCTATTCTGTCGTCGTCCCTCCTCCTAACGCCAACGGTAACATCCACCTTGGCACGGCAATCACACTGGGCCTTGAAGATATTGCTGTCCGGTACCATCGTCTGAAAGGTGATAGTACTTTATTCTTACCAGGTGCCGACCACGCTGGGTTTGAAACCCAGGTAGTGTATGAAAAACAGTTAGCCAAAGAAGGGAAGAGTCGCTTCGATTTTACCCGCGACGAACTGTACAGTCAGATCTGGGACTTTGTTGCCCAAAATCGTCAAAATTTTGAAACCCAGTTCCGGCGTCTTGGCGCCAGCCTGGATTGGTCGCGGTATACCTTCACACTCGACGAGAATATCGTTAGCCGGGCATACACCACATTTAAAAAAATGTGGGACGAAGGTCTTATTTACAGGGGTGAACGTTTAGTAAACTACTGCACCTATCACCGTACGGGTTTTGCCGACATTGAGGTGGCATACAAAGAAGGGAAGACACCGCTCTATTATATGAAATACGGTCCCTTCACTCTGGCCACAACCCGCCCGGAAACCAAGTTTGGCGATACGGCAGTGGCAGTGCATCCTGACGACAAACGCTACAAGCAATGGGTAGGGAAGACTGTGACTGTAGAAGGAGTAAACGGCCCATTTGAGGTTCGTGTCGTAGCCGATGATATGGTTGATCCTACATTCGGTACCGGTGCCGTTAAGATTACACCCGCTCACTCCTTTGATGACTGGGAGGTAGCCCAGCGCCACAATTTGCCGGCCGTACGCGTTATCAACCACGATGGCACACTGAACCATAAGGCAGGCCGCTTTGAGGGCATGACCGTTATGGAAGGCCGCAAAGCTGTCGTTGAAGCCTTGAAAGAGAAGGGGCTCCTCGTAAAAGTTGACACGGATTACCAAAACCGTATGGGACACTGCTACAAGTGTGACACTATCATCGAACCAATGCTTATGGAGCAGTGGTTCATAGATATGCAGCCGCTGGCCAAAAAAGCAATTGCAGCACTCAAGGCCAATAAAATCACTTTCTATCCTGAAAGTAAGAAGCACCAGCTTATCGGCTACCTGGAAAATCTTCGTGATTGGAACATCTCACGGCAAATTGCCTGGGGGATACCTATACCGGCGTTCCAGAATATACATGACAGTGACGATTGGATTTACAGTGAGCGGATCGGCCAGGAAGTGATTGAGGTCGATGGCAAGACCTACCATCGTGACCCGGACGTGTTCGATACATGGTTCAGCAGCAGCTCCTGGCCATATGCAACACTCAATTATCCTGACAGTGAAGATTATAAACAGCACTATCCGCTCAGCCTCATGGAAACCGGAGGAGAAATCCTCTATCCGTGGGTAAGCCGCATGCTTATGCTGGGGTTATATGTAACAGGCGAGGTGCCTTTTAAGGCAGTATATATCCACGGATACGTACTGGCAGAGGACGGTGCCAAGATGAGCAAGTCTCTCGGCAATGTTATCAACCCGATTGAAGTTATCGACGAGTATGGCTCGGATGCTTTGCGGATGGGCATTATCGCCAACCGGGCACCAGCAGTAAACCGTGGTTATGACGCCCGTAAGGTTGCTGACGCCCGTAATTTCGCCAATAAGCTATGGAATATCGCCCGTTACGTTGAAGATAAGGTAGGGGACAGAAAAAATATTGGCGAAGTTGAGACACAAACCGATGCCGATCACTGGTTGTTGACAAAGCTACAACGAACTGTAGATGGGGTTGCTTCTGACTTGGAAGAATACCGTTTTGCCGAAGCGTACGAACGTTTGTACCACTTTGTCTGGGATGACTTTGCCGACTGGTACATTGAGGCTTCAAAGACGGAAGAGAATCTGCCACTTTTGGCATATGCTCTCGAGAGCGTCCTGACAATAACACATCCTTTTGCACCCTTCGTAACTGAGACTATCTGGCAGACGCTTGCTTGGGAAAAGGATTCTATGCTTATCATTGCTAAATGGCCGGCAGTAGAAGCAGGAGACGAAAAACGGAGCAGGGCATTCGAACAAGCCAAAGAAGTGATTGCTGAAACACGGGGCATACTGAATAACCTTGGTCTAAAGGAAGCCAGCATGGAATACAAAGACGCTCCGGCTCTGGAGCATAATGCTGAAGTAATCAAGCGAATGGCGCATCTGACCAGTTTGCATGTTGTTAAGGCCTCGAGCGGGCTAAAGCTAACCCGAAGCTCTGTTAACGTATGGCTGGCTATCGAGCCTGCTGTAGCCAAGCGCTATACTGATAAGCTGCAAGAAAAGCGTTCCGCAGCAATCAAAACCGTCGCACGCCTTGAAGCCAGACTCGGCAACGATAGCTATACCAGGAATGCACCGGCAGAAGTTGTCGCCCAGACCCGTGAACAACTCGCAAAAGCCAACTCACAACTCGATACTATAAACGTTGAGGTGCAGCGTTTCTCTATCTAGTATCTAGGACAGGGAGAAGAGAAACAAGCTGGAAGTCTAGTTGACAGGCACAAGGGCATCATTGATGCGCTTAATCGATTCTTCTGGGCGATACTCATCAAACCATAGTACGTGCCAGCCTTGCCTTTCGGCAGCCATAAGGTTGGTGCGGCTATCGTCAATGAGCATTATCTCGGAGGGTGCGCAGCCGGCTCGTTCTGTTGCCAGCTCGTATATTCTCGCCTCAGGTTTGATGACTCCGACCTCAGACGAGTCAATAATCGCATCATATTTTGCGTCCGGTAACATATGTCGCTTACGCATTTCGCTTACAAAGCCAGGCATGATGTTTGTTAGCAAGCCAATATGGTAATTCTTGCTGGCCCACTGCACCACATCATTCATCTGTTCAATCGTCTCTATACCATCCAGGTAATACTCCAGCCAACTGAATTCGTTGATGCCTAGTGAACTCGCTATTGCCTGGTTGAATTCGTGCATGGTCATATCACCACGGCAGGCTTCATCGTTATAATGCCAGAAAGTTGTCTCAATAACGTCTGCCGGAGCACCACTAACTTCTGCCATACGTATGAACGCACGGTGGTAAAAACGAACCAGACAACCATTAATGTCGAAATAGACAAAGCTGACGCCGCTTCTGGAACGACGCTTGGTCGCTGTTGTGCCATGGAGACCCACAAGCTCATCAAGTCCGACCCCCAGTGCAGCGGCAATACCCTGTACAGTAAAGATTGATGGTGCCTTGATAGCACCACGTTCAATCTTCGTGAGCGTTGAATAGCTTAAGCCGGCCTTTTGACACAACGCCTGTTGTGTCAAACCTGCTTTAACGCGCGCAGCCTGCAGCTGGCGACCCAACCCTTTCTCATCCATGGCCTTATGATACTAGTTGAGACACAAGATAGCAACCAGGCTAGCCGCAAAAGGCCACTTGCAAAGTATTATTCGCCGCTTGGCACTGGGACACAGCCGCCTTTAAACGTCTGGGTGTTGACGCCGCACTGATAAGCTTTATCACGACTTTTAGCAGTATAGACATGCCAGCCAACACCTATTAACCCAACGATAGCCACGAGAAGCAACAGTCCGATAATTCCAAATCCTTGTTCTTTACTGACTACGTGCATAATTCTGTCCTTGTTAACAATCATAGCCTTAACTCTTATTAAGTTCAATTCTGTCTTGAAGTTTGGCGGAGAGGGAGGGATTCGAACCCTCGGTCCCGATTACTCAGGACAACGGTTTTCGAGACCGTCCAATTCAACCACTCTTGCACCTCTCCAGATGTGGTTATTGTACCAGATTAAGCGCACCTTGCTTACTTACGTCTCATACGGACTTTGGTTATGTTATAATATTCAAAAGTTACTGCTTTAGCAGCTGTGCTAATAAGCAGCAGACACGCAATTTAGTCTAACTCTCGGGCGTTTTTGGTGAGTACCTCCGCTGCATTTATCACGACCTAGTTAAGTATCAAACATTTGGAGAATCTTGAATATGAAGAATATGAACTCTTTAGAACCATCTGTGCAAGACAATAACGTACTCCTTGACGGAGAACTGCCTCTTGGCTGGCAAAATATCTCTGTCCAGGCGCTTAAAGCTGAGTGTGCAAGAAAAAAGCAAACATCTTTTGAGCGGGGTAATGGTGGACGCATGCCTTTCCTTGGCTTCCGCGAAGACCTAATTAGAAGAACCTTTGAGAATGTCCCCCCACAGGACTACGCCTGTAGGGATAGATTTCGCAACGACGTACAGGTATCTTTGCATCAGTACGTATATTGGATCGAGCCAAAGTGGAGAGATATATATGCCAAACCTTTGTGGCATTTTAATGTTTGCACTATTCTCGCAAACCCGGATGAGGTTAATCGTGATCAAGATTTTCTGAATCATCCTAGCCTTGCTAAATTGAGAGAACAAGATCCACGGATGTTTATAGTCAGGTACACCAAAAAAGGTTTTACGAGTAGTGTAGGGATAAAGAACCCGCTCAGCCTTTACCCTGACGCAGTAACGGAGGCATACGTAGCGTACGGTAGTAACGGAGAAAACTCTATACTGTACTACAAGAACACTTCCAAGGAAGCTCAATTTTCAACAAAGTACTAGTTTGCTTCAATAACTCGAAATAAAGTGAACATTGTGAGTATCGCCCGGTAGTTTTAAAAGTATACCCATACTAGCAATTACTAACCATCTGTGATACCATTACCTCTGTTCGTGAACCCAGTAGGGAAGTATTAAGCACCCGTAGCTCAGCTGGATAGAGCGTTGGCTTGCGGAGCCAAAGGTCGCAGGTTCGAATCTTGCCGGGTGCACCATAAGTACTTCAGCTCCTTCAAGAGGAGCTTTTTGTTTATGCTTGCTTTGTCACAGATATCACCATACTATCGAGAGACTATGCAAGTACGGCAATCGTTTACAGCATCTACTCAAGGTTTTCGTCCTGAAATGCAAGATATGGTACTGAGAGAGAAAGGGTCTGGAGAAACGCATTATTTTGGGGTCTTTGATGGCCATGGAAACTATGGAGAGCTTCTTGCACGAAAAGCAGCCGGAGCAGTACAAGAAGTAGTCAGAAGTGCTCCTACAGACGGCAATGCATTAGATAGGGCAAAGGCTGTTCGTGATGGACTACGCGCACTCCATAAAGCAATCTCCTATGAGAATATATCCAGGGGAAGTGGCACCACAGCTTCAGTGGTAGTGGTTAAAAAGGATAAGTTAGCTGTGGCTTACCTAGGCGATAGCGAAGCAGTCTACTACCCTGATGATAGACCTGCCATTCGGTTAACCCGACCACACAATACTTCAAATGTACGTGAAGTTCTACGAGTTGAAGGCATGGGCTTTAGAATCCTACATGGCTACTTCGGAGGAAGGATTGCAATATCAAGAGCAATTGGTGACCTAGAACACAAATTTATTACACCCGAAGCAGAAATAGAGACCCTCGATTTTGCCTTACCTGGAACCTTGGTAGTAGCAAGCGATGGGGTATGGGGTTCTGGCGTAGATAACCATGATGCCGTAGAAAGTATGATCCGGGAAGCCAACGATCTAGCAATATGCACAAATCGTATTGTTGAAGTATTTGCTCAACAAACGCACGACAATGCCAGCGCGGTGGTTGCCCGTATAGAATAGTGTCTGAATGTACCTTAGCTGTGCAGGTAGTGAAGTTACCTTACTTCATTCACTACGCTGCATCATAGGTGGCATTGACACGAAGGTAAACCTAAGATAAACTACGAACGTGAAAACCATTGGCGCGAAAGAATTACGACTTCACTTAGATCAGGTACTTGATCGTGTGCTTGCCGGTGAAGATATTATAGTCCGCCACCGTTTTAAGGGGCCGATACGCTTGAGTGTCGTACATACGCCAGAGGGTAAACAGGCAGGCAAATTGGCTGGACTCCGGGCTTTCGACGCTGTGGCAAAAAAGTCATCGCCCTTCGACAAGCACAAACCGATAAAAAAACTCTATGATGAATCCCTCACTCGCAAGTACGCCAAGTCATAGCGTTTTTCTTGACGCAAATATCGTACTGGAGATCCTCCTCGGCCGCGAAAAAGACGCAGCAGCCCGCAAGCTTTTAGAAACATACGCTGGCAACCTGCACATATCCGCACTAACATCGCACCTGGTTACTCATTTTGGGCAGAAAATCGTCGAATTGCCAACACTGCGGCAATTTCTAGCAGATTACATCATCCTCTCCCTGGAAGCGGCAGATTTTGAGTGGGCATTTACAAACCTACGTAACCAGGATTTCGAAGATACCTTGCAGTTAGGCGTAGCCATACGGCATGGCTGCAGCCATTTCATAACTTTTGACAAGCCGCTCTATCAAACGTACAAAGACCTGCCCACGATACATGTCGAGCTAGCTGGATAGAGCGTTGGCTTGCGGAGCCAAAGGTCGCAGGTTCGAATCTTGCCGGGTGCACCATTTCGCTTAGAATAATCTCCTACTGACGGATAGGGCTAAGATATGCGGAGTAAAAGGTTCTGGTTTAGTGTTAACAATTTGGTTCTAACCTCAGCAAGAATGCTGTACCATAAAAAATAGATGTTCACCGTTACAATCACAGCCTTGACGGCCCTTATTCCTTATTTTATTAGCCACAGCAGCCGTCTAAAGAATCGGCGGGCACCTTCTTGGCTGCCTCTTCTAGCTGCTGCACTATTTTTTCTGGCATTCTTTACACCTGATATTCATATTTCAAAAGAGACATCTACCTTTCAGCAGCACTTTATCGGGGGTGGGGTCTACTGCGCGTGCCTCTATCTCTACTTTCAGAAATTATTTGCATGGCGCTTCAACTTCGCGATTAGTTTCATCTTGTTATTTGCATGGACTTCCGCTTTTGGAGTGGCTAATGAGTTGCTTGAATTTATGCTTACAAAACTCAAGCTGGCGAACATAGATACTGGAGATACTGACTGGGATTTAGTCGCCAATACAACCGGCGCTATAATTGGTTATATGGTACTGACTTTCAACAAAATACTGCGCAGAGAATAAGGGTCTAGCAGCGTTGCTGGACCATATAGGAATCCTGCTTCGGTGGGGTTTTTAGGGTTTAGCTTTCGGAATAATTTGAAAAATATGAAAATACTTGTTTACTAATTTGTATTTATCGTTAGAATATATTCTTATGAAGAGACTTGGTGTTGAAATCAGCGTATTTATTGACCGTAGTGATATTGATACCGCCCCTAACCAGGGTGTACTCAATACCTTAAAGGACATTTTCACGCAGCGGTTTAAAGGGAACGTGTGGCTATTAGAAAGTTGTGATCGTTTAACAAAGGACTGTTCAGAAACTTGGTTAAACGATCATAAATTCCTTCAAGACCAAACAGGTATCAGACCAAAGCAAATATTGTTTGCTCGAGACTCTATAGGTATGGCTGTAATTGCCAGTGCGCTTGAACTAACACACTTTGTAGGTACTGAACCCAAAGTATTAAATTGTATGGCTCAATACGTCCGTAACCCCATTCTCTTTAAGCCAGATCCGGCCGAGCTTCTTGGAGACAAAGTGTTATCTGATAGAGTCAAGATAGCACGGGGTTGGGAAGACGTCCAATGAGATTTCCAACGTAAGCGATAGGCTTAACAATCCGAGTCGTTAAACATTGGCTATCACCTTGTCGGCCCAACTCAACAGGGTTACTATTAGACAATGGACGATAATAATGATCTAGTTGAGTATACTGCCCGGCAGCTGGAGCAGGGTATACCCGAATATTCAATCCGTACTACGCTTGCGCAGAATAGTTGGCCACAAGACCTTATAGATCAGGCTTTTAAGAGTGTGGAGCAGCGCAAAGCTTCCATCATACTGCCTATGCCGCAAGCGGACGAACCTGTAGCGCGACAAGATTTTAGGCGCAGGGCATCACCAAGCCCACCTCCACCAAACATTGATACTTTTCCAATGCCCCAAGAAGATGAAAGGAACGGTAGCCAGGCAAGGTGGATACGGGCAATTGTCACATTGATTATATCGCTGGCTCTTGTAGTCTTGGCATTTATTGGGCTCCGGGCATTGTTGCAACAAAGCACACCATCAAACCAGCAGCAGTCATCAGATACGGACTTACAAAGAAAGAGAGATCTCGATTCAATCGCAAAGAACCTTGCTACCTACTACGATAGTCACAAAACGTACCCTAGCTTAGCAGAGCTTAACAATCCGGGATTTGTTGCAATAGAGAAGGGCTTCGACGCTAGTGGATACCGTGACCCGTCGTGGAAGGATACGGATTCCGCCTGCACAGGCAACGATACCAAGCCAAAGCTTGTCAGCGTGCGAACCGTTGGCTGCTACGCCTATAGAACGACAGGTATATCAGGAGACGAATGTGATGCCAGGAAAGTGAAGTGCGAACGCGTGGTGCTAACCGCTAACCTCACAGCAGGTGAGCCCTATATCGTCATCCTGGAACAAAATAACCGTGAAGTATACGAAGCTAAATAGTAGCTAGAAGTGGATCCGTCTGATAATCTGATCTACGAAATCGTGTTTATGGTTTTCTATAGGCAGGTAGCGTGACAGCACTTCTATAATGCGGTTCTCATCTTTTGGATCGTAGTAGATATTTATCGGCGCCATAAAACGCTTCAGGGGTAATAACATGACACTAGAGAAAGGACCCTCTTCCATTACTGAAAATGACTTAAACTCTCCGTAAGAATAGAAGCTACGGCCAACTGTCAGGCCATCGCCGGTAACAGCATAGTTCATAACCCTGGGTTTACGAGCGGCTGCAATACCGAGCATGAGTGCCACAAACACGATAATGCCAAATGATACCTTGTCCCGTGTAAGTACATAGACAATTACGGCCAGCAGTCCAGCGCATAAGGCCAACAGGGCATACCAACCTATACTTTTACTATGTTCTACAAACTCAGATGCAGTCCATTCAACTGCGTCGGATTCCCCTGTGTAGGATGGAGTAGCAGGGGAAGCGTCAGAGCTGTCGTCAGGGTCATATTGCCACTGCACGTCACTCCCACCCGGTGCAGCGTGATGGTTGTCCCCGTTCATAAGCGTTATTGTACACTAAATACTTGGGGAGCACATAGGAAATGGAAGCCTCGCTCCTCATCGGCTATTGCCGCTGACCGCGAGGGTTCGAACGCACTTTCACTTAGCCAAAATAAAATGACCCACCTGCTGCGGGTCATTTTATTTTGGCGGAGAGAGAGGGATTCGAACCCTCGCGGGAACTTGCGCCCCCCTAGCAATTTAGCAAACTGCCCCCTTCAGCCACTTGGGTACCTCTCCTAATTCGGCTGATGATGGCTTAATTGTTTAAGCCATCATCTGGCTAATCAGATCGGGATACCGTACATTGCTGTCTGCGATGCTCAGAGTATAGCAAAACTTGGCGGAGGGGGTGGGATTCGAACCCACGGTACCGTTGCCGGCACATCTGTTTTCAAGACAGACGCACTAGACCAGACTATGCGACCCCTCCAAATGAACGAAATCGGCTTATATGTTTCGGGTTGCTGCTGCCGACTATTTTAAAGTATTTTGTTATATCTGTAAAACGTTCGAAGTTAACACTCCTATTATTCCTTATCTTGGGTTCAAAACCCAAATCGAACAATGCATTTCTGATACTTTCCCTCAAAGGACGAGACATGCTCACAAACGCCATCCTTGGATAACTATACGTTTTTCCATTTATCTTATGGCGTTCTTGAAAGATGCAACCATCGGTGTCGAAAATGCCCCTCAGGCAAGCTTCTTTAAATAAGTCATCTCTCAGGACCCAATCAGGAATATCAAGGCCTTGTCTAAGTTTATTACCTCGTATGATACCTTTTTGCACCAAAAACTCGACCATTCGCAGAGAAGAGACAGTTATGTTTACACAATTACTATTCTTCATTTTGAAGAGCGATGGCCGCACATTAAAGAGTTGCTCTATAAGTTGGGCTACAAATTGGGCATATTCATAATCTACTAATGAGCTTGTTGCGATGGATACTTGGTATTTGGTGACACAGCCATCTCCAATAAGGACTCCGATCAGTTCGGCCAAGGCAGCAGTATTGCGAGGTTCAAGAATTATGTTCGGTGTAAAAATGTCTTTTGGAGCATTCTTTCTTCGTTCATATGAGTTACTGCCGCCGAGACGTCGTCCTTCGAGCGTACCCAGAGGGCCATGCACAGCTACTTGAGCTATGGCACCTTTCTTTCCGGCATCGTTATTATTCCACCAATCGGGCAAAAGCCAAGCCTCCGCCAACACGCGTCCTCCCACTAAGGCAATCAATTGCCGCGCATGCCTTTCAGGTATAGTGTATTCGCCTCCCTTCCAGTAGGAAACTGTTCTGGAACTAACCCCACACAATTCTGCCATTTGCGTCACACTTATACCTTGAAGCCTTAATTCTGAAAAAAGGCTTAAACAATCGTTTCTAGGAATTTTCACCCTCATAGGGCAGGCATTATATACGCAGCTGCTTGCCTTGGCAATCTCATGTTTCTCGCCTATTAAGCCACGGCAAATACCGCGGCATCTATACGCTTTGCGCCTGCATGCCGCAGCTCCATCGCTGCACTTTCCAATGTAGACCCCGTTGTAAGAACATCATCAACCAATACAATTCGTTTTTGGTCCAGGGCATAGCTGTTAGTTACCCTAAAAACCCCTTGCATTTGTCGTTTACGGACAGTTTTTGACTGGCCGACTTGCCGCTGGTTACCAGTCCGTGCTAACAGCGGAAGGCACGGAACATTTTTGATCGAGGCAAGCTGTTTGGCTATGAGCGCCGCTTGGTCGTATCCTCTTACGCGCACACGGTTCGTAGCCGTAGGTACGAAAGTGATTACCACCTGTTCGTCATAAGTGAGTTTGCCAGCCATCACACGGGCAACCGTTCTGGAAGCGCCAGAAGCACGCTCAAACTTCATTTTATGAATGAGTTCTTTAGCAACGCCACTATACTGTGCCACAACTTTAATTTCATCTAACGGAGTGCGGCAGGTGTCGCATACAAGGTTGGCTGCACATAACTGACCGCATTTATAGCAACAGAGTAGGGGTACAGGTAAATCACCCCAGCACTCGTCACAGAGCAATGAGCCTTCTGATCCGCAGCAAAGACACTCATGCGGAGCTATAATGCTAATTATTTGTTCAAGCATACATTCGTTGTGTTTATTGTGTTGTAAATAAAGGGTTTATTGTTGCACACCTTTTAACAGCTAAGCTATACTGCTATTAACACAAAAACGCAAGATTATTTGGAAAAATAACTGTGGAGGATAACAACTATGGCGCGACGCAACCGCGACGACGACCTATTGATGGAAGAAGATGAGTTGACTGCTGCTTTCTTGGGCGATGACGACCCGGCAGCCGTTGCCGTCGATCCGGCGGCCGCCTCACAACCAGCGGTCGTAAGCGAAGAGTGGGATGAGAGCGAGGACCTGCCCGGACAGCTCGCTGTTGATGTATACGAAACCAAGGAAAGGTTAGTGGTCAAAGCCCGTACCGCTGGCGTTAACAAGAATGATCTGGACGTAAGTATATCGGACAATACTCTAAGTATTCGTGGCACATTATCCGCCGGTAACGAGGACGATGTAATCAACTACTTTGCTCAAGAGTGCTACTGGGGCGAGTTTTCACGCAGCATTGCTTTGCCGGTGCCAGTAAAAGAAGAAGAAATTGAAGCCGTGCTCAAGGATGGTGTGCTTACCATCGGCTTTACCAAGGACAAGCAGGATACAGTAAAGAAGATCCAGGTTCTATCAGACCTCTAAGGAACAATGTAACTTATAAAAACACCGCTCGTTGGCGGTGTTTTTATAAGTTAAAGATAGTATCCTTACGGGGCAGTAACCTTACCAACAACAAACTGAACGATGAACTGGGCAAGGGCAACCACTATCAGACCCACGATAGCATAGATAATAGTATTCTTGGCGGTCGTTACATTGCTGGATTCACCACCTGAGGTGACATAGCGGAAACCGCCGTAGATGATCATGATAACCGACACAACACCCACAACCAGTGAGAAGATATTAACAATGCTGGTAACGAGGTTGCTAAGTCTGGTGCTACCTTCATCTACCCCACCTTGACAGCCGCCACTTGTTTGGAGCTGGAAGTCACTGCCACATTGTAAGCCCTGATCAATATTAGGCTCGGCAGCTAACACTGTTACCGGAACTGCTACTGAAACAACAGCCAAGGCTAAACCGGCTACAAACAATGTCAGATATTTACGAAAGCTTTTGAACATTTAAGTTTCCTTTCTTAAGCACTTTGTTTAATTTATAGCACACTTGCACTCAAGCTTTCAACCTCACACCCCCGAAACCCATTTAGAGAACTTACAAGATTTTTTTAAGCACAAACTGAACGATGAACTGGGCAAGGGCAACTATAACCAAGCCTATTATCGCATATATAAGCGTATTCTTCGCCGCCGATACTCTGCCGGAATCACCACCCGAAGTAACGTAACGGAACCCAGCAAAGATGATCATAATGACTGCCAGCACACCTACTATGATGCTCAAAACATTGACGATGACTGTAATCACCCTCTCTAGCTCAGAGCCACCAGCTGTACAGCCACTACCAGGATTGTTTGCGTTCACACCTGCACAGATCTGTGCCGCTGCACCATCCAACGATGCATTTGGGTTGGGCGGACCAGCACAACCAGGACTGCCAGCTATACAGCTTGTCGCAGCCTGAACCGATGGGGTCTGTAGAGCTGTTGCGCCAAAGCCCAAGCTCGTAATCATAAGTAAAACCAGTAAGCATCGTTTCATATATTTCCTTTACAACCTACCAATAACAAACATTACTATTGCCTGGGCTATTGCAGCAACCACTAAACCAACTACCGCGTACGTAATGGTAGTCCTAGCAGTCGCCACCCTTGTTGTAT
>JBGTMJ010000034.1:0-16228 GCA_041743655.1 Saccharimonadales bacterium (SeqCode)
ACTTAGGCTGACGAACGGCAGTGTCGCGATAGCACCACCAATAATGTAGTCTGTCTGGTCAAACGGGAACCAGCGCTTACCTGGTGCAATGTCCAATTGGCGTTTAAAAAAACTCTCGATGGCATCACCCCCTAAGGCACCAATAGCAAACAAAGACCCGACCAGCAGTGTCGGCAGTGACTCGTAGTTTACATGCATATCCATGCTGTCAAATAGACCAAGCTTAGTTATCAGATACTGTTGTAGCCATAGGGTGAAGATGGCAGCAATAATACCACTTACGAGGCCACGCCAGGTTTTGTGGTCGCCAAATACCCGTTTACCACGCAAGGTTAACCCACCATCTATAGGAGCATCATAGTTTTTAAGCCCAGGTAGCTTGGCAACAAGAATCGGCATGACGTTAGCAGCGCCCGCAGGAGCAAAAAACCACAATGCGAATAATATGTCATTAAACATGTCGGATACGCTTTCTTAGACGGTTTAATTTCGGATATGCCATACCGAGCATTCCTGGCCAAGCGTACCGATGCGTCGTATCTTTATCTTGCAATAAGGCTGTTAGGTTCTGGCGGGTAGGCAAAGTACGAACAATCGAATACGTTTTACCCCACCCGGACGGTCCATGGCTATCACTACTCGCGGCGGCAGGTATGGTGTTGTTTGCAGCCCATTCACTTGCTTGCTTGCTACAGTTCTGGAGTACTGCCCGCCCATTATGTATCTCAATAATATCTACCTGATCTTTGATAATCTCCAAGGTTTCAAGCGTTATCCCCTTACGGACAGTCTCAAAAGGATGGGGTATGTAGACTAGTCCGCCCTGCCTGTGAATCAGCTGTACTGTCTCTTTAGCTGTAAGCATAGACGGTATAACACTATTAAGATAAAGCCCTATAATCTCACCTTCTTGAGTCATGATCTCTTCGCCGACAATAATTCCTTCGCCAAGCTCCTTGCGCAAACGCACCGCCATTTCAATCTTGTTGTGGTCAGTTACAGCTATACTGTCCAAAGCCTTGTTCTTCAACATCTGGCGATAATCGTTAACAGAAAGCGACCCGTCAGGCGAATCGACAGAATGCGTGTGAAGATCCACTTTGTACTCCATAGTTCTTAAGGATTACTATAACGTATTGGAGATTAAGCGACCAGCTTTACGGTAGTCGTGCAGGCACCAGGTGGCGTTTGACAATCTTATAAATACCCTCGCCGTACCGCTCAACCTTGGTCGATCCGAAACCAGGCACATCCAGTAATTCTTTTGCATTCTGCGGCTTTAGAGCAGCAACTGCCTGCAGTGTTTTATCGTGCGCAATAATGTAGGGGGGCAGTTTTTGTTCTATAGCCAGTTTGGCGCGCCAGTCACGTAAAGCTTCAAACAGTTCCGGGTCAGGAGTTAAAATATCTTTCTTTTCCATGCGCCGTTCGTTCTCGCCACTGGCTTCTGCCGCTTGCCATTTGAGTATCTGTTCGGCATGCTCACTTCTAGCCTGGTCGCTCTTATTGCGCAGTTCAACATCAATTTGTCTTGCCAAAAGGCTGACCCGTAAGGCCATACCGTTCATTCCATCGAGAATCAGATATTGCAGCCCTCTAACCCGTGACAGAGCCACATATCCCATGCCTTCAACAAATGCGCGACTCAAATCTATACGCGCAGCGTCCAGGGTCATGCCCTGGCTTTTATGAACGGTAATTGCCCACGCTAATCGGAGCGGAAACTGCATAATGCTAGCCCGGCGCTTATCGCCATCTATAAGCTCCCAGGTCTCCATATGCATGGTTACTTCCCGGCCGTTAGTGAGTTCAATAATTGGGCATTCGGTTAATTTTTCAAAGCCAACGACCTTACCCAGGCTACCATTCGCGTATTTGCGGTCTTGGGCGTTCTTTATGCACATCACGTGCGCTCCCAGCTTGAGCCGGAGCGTTTGCGGGGCAAGACAAGAGCGTTGCAATTGTTCTATATACTGCTTGCTGCCGTGTGTCTCCATTTCGTACTCATGCATCTTACCTTCCAACTCATCCAACTGCCGGTTATTGACACCATCAACATCCACATTGACGGTCAAAAGACGCGTGCGCGGCGTAAAAGGATCCTGAACAACATTCGCCCTATCCTGTAACGTCTGCAATTGGGAGCGGGTCAAGACCCCTGCCCTGATGCCGTTCAGAATATCGGTATAGAGACTATCGTCTGTCTGTCGGAATTGCGTTTGCAAGTAGCACACCGTGAATACATTTTGTAGCCAGGCTTGCGAATTAGTGACAAAGCTGCCCATGCGTTCGCCTGGCCGGTTGACTGGTGGCAGCTGGTAAAAATCGCCACACAATATAACCTGCACGCCGCCAAAAGGCTCAGGATTGTCACGTACAAGCCGCAGGATTTCATCCACCATGTCCAGACGAAAGTCATGCAACATACTCACCTCATCAATAATGAGTACGTCTGCCTTTTTAATGAGATCCTGGCGCGCTTTGCCGATCTTGTTGGCCATGTGTTTGTCAAACTCACTGTGTACGCCGATACCAGACCACGCATGGATGGTAGTACCATTAAGATGAGTTGCCGCCAAGCCCGTCGTCGCGGTCACTGCCACGCTTTTGCCTTGCCTTTTCGCACGTCGGATAAAGCGGTTGAGTATATAGGTCTTGCCCGCCCCTGCAGCGCCGGTTAACAGCACCGACTCCCCCGATTCCATAATTGCCAACGCTTCTTCTTGCGTCATCGCCGCCTAAAACCCTCGCTTCCTTTGCCCGCCTATTGTAGCAGTTCGTTCCTATGTTTTGACAATAAAAATACTGGCATCTGCTCAAGATGCCAGTACCTACCGCGTCATCTCGTTTGCTTATGGATGCAGCCAACCGATAATCGCACCCATGACGAGCAGCGTCACTAATTCGTGTGTTACATTCATCACCGTAAGCTTCATAGGCCGGCCTTCGAAAGCATCATGCGTAATGAAACGCGCAGCTACCAGTCCTAGCCACAGCCAAAATGCAGCTGTCAGTGCATCCTGGAAGAAGGAGTTACCAAAGAAAGCGTTTGAGATGTAGCTGACGTGGGCTAGGACATAGGCGGTTAAAAAACTGACCACAATGGTGACCAAAATCGCCTTGGTAGCACCCTGCTGCATCTTTTTCTCATCAAGCTTCACGAGCTTGGCCCATTCATTCCCAAACACACTCCTGGAATACCAAATTGAACCTACTACCATAGTAGAAGCTGTCGCCAACAAGATGGCCAGCCAATTAATTTGAACTTCCATTTTTATCCTCCATATATTATTACTCTCTAACAGTATGCTCGCGGACGGCATGTTTTTACAACGCTTTTTTTATTGGTGCCAATAGCTGCTGTTTACGGGCTTTATTAGCCCAATGGTCAGCCAATTCATTGCCTTTATCGTCGTTGTGGCCACGTACCCAGATGAGTGTAGCGCGGGAGCTCCTATACAAGGGACAAACTTCCTGCACGATATCCAGGTTCTTAATCGCTCCCCCACTCTTTTTCCATCCTTTTGCCTCCCAGACTATGGACCATTTGGTAATAACATTAATCCAGAATTCACTGTCAGTATATATGGCGCACTCTGCACCCCCAGCATCTTTGAGTGCAGCGATAATAGCAAAACCTTCCATGCGTATATTGGTAGTATCGTGCTCGCCTCCAAGCGTACGCATCTGCATATCTTTAATAACCGCGAAGCCACCTGTGCCAGGATTCGGTTCACAACTCCCGTCAGTGTAATATGTAATCATTCCTGTATATTCTCATGTTTGTCGGCTTAGATGAAATATTCGTCTTTTCATCGCGTGCGGCGACGTTTGTGTCTGCGCCAACCTTTGGGCATCAGGATAAGCACGACAAACGTAAGATTAATCAAGAGTATATAAGCTGGGAAGGCCCAGTGCGTTATACCCCAATTGTTAATGGTTAACAAGGTAACAACCATGCTGACTATCGACAATGTATATGGTAGAGCGTGCTCAGTATGCGGCGCAAGATACGACTTAAGTATGGTAGGTATACTGCTCGCAATGTCCGCCAGGATACTCATGAGTAGTGCTGATACAGGGTTATTGGTTATCAGCCACAATACCATCCCGAACATCGTAAGAGCCGCACACCACTTGTCCGAATAGCTTAAGTTCACTTTATAAGATCCGCGGTGGATAATCATCGCAAATACCGCCAGTGGGCCGACAGCAATCGCAAGTGTGACATAGGCTTCCGGACCAGCGCCTTTAGATATCTGCACCGCAAATGCAACCAGGGCGGTCACACCCCAAAAGAACCAACTAACAATGTTAGGTTTCACCCTACCTTTCCAGGTACCAATTAGATAACCCGCATTGCCCAAAAGGCGCAAAACAACAGCAACTGCGATAAAGCCTGGATCTAACAAGACATTAATCCTACGTGTTTATATTCATTTCTTGGAAGCATAATACCACAAACATAATTGGTTTTATCCAAAAAGATGCTTATTGCCGCACTAGAAACCGCGCCATAAGCGGCGTATGGTCTGAAGGATAGCGTGGCAATATACGGAAGTCCTGCAGCCGCAAGTTACCAGACTTTGTCCAGAAGATATTATCGTAATTGGCTTGGATAAAAGGTACCTTACCTAAAAGCCTCCAGGTCGGATGTAAAAGATTACCGGTTCTACGGTTATACCGCCGACGAGGCTCCCAAGAAAGTCGCGGCATACATTTAAATTGGTTGAAATCACCGCCTACAATAGTATTCTGCTGTAACTCAGCCTCATCTACAATCTGGCGTAGGGTCCGATAGTGAATAACATGGGCCTTCCAGTTATAAGGCACTAGATGCGCCAAATGGCTGACCACAACGTTGATATTCTGCCCACCAGGATGATGCACATTTGCACGAATCACCTTCACGGTATGGCCAACTGCTCCACGGCGTGCTGCACACATATCCGGACCTACATCTAAAAATGCTATCCTAGAAACTGGCAATCTGGTTGCTAGAACCGAACCGCTAAACTGTCCTGTACGTTCCGGGCCAAAAGGTGCAAAGTATATTTGGTAGCCCCGTTTCTCCAGGTGTCGTAGAACTGGGCATGCTTGCCCTCTTTTATCGGCGAGTACCTCATTGAGGCCGATCACATCCGGCTTATAGATAGCAATAATCGTATCCAGCTTGGACTCAAGCAACCCATGCCTTGAGGGCTCCAGCAAGTTGTAGCTCCATATATTCCAGAATACAATCGTAAAAGATGCGTGGGCAGCTTTGGACATAGTACTATTATCCACTGGCTAACCGTTCTTCAGCAAGTGGTATGAAGACCAGACCACTGTCCGTTGTAATTATCAGCCACCCTAGAGATGCAGGACTCTACCAACCCCCGCCACCGCCTCCTCCGCCTCCACCACCTGAGGAACCACCACCCGAAAAGCCGCTGGAGGATGAACTGCTGGGTGGAGAGAATGCATTGTTGCTCACATTGGAAAAGTTATTGAGTGACGAAGCAAACGCAGCTCCATTAAAGGCAGCCCAGTTACCACCATACCATTCTGGTGCCTGCTCGTAGAGTGGTGCAAACACTTTGACCCACTCCTTTTCCATGCCAAAGAGAATAGCGTAAGGTAGTAAGCGTTCGTACAGTTTAACAAGTTGTTTTTTATCAGTAGGATTAATATTCATATGCGCCGCTCCGGTAGGACTTTGCAGTTGTTGGATGCGCTCCGCCTCAGCCAGCTGCATGTACATTTTAAGCCCTTGCAAGTAACCACGTTGTGCTACACCCTTTTCGCTGAGGGGCCGCCACGACGCAGCAGCTACGAACGTAATAATGCCTGCAATAAATGCCCCAGGCATCAGTAATACCACGCCAGCCGCTAGTAAGACTCCGCCAATCCAGTAATAACGTTTGCGCTCCTCGGGCCTATCGATAAAGTAGCCGGCAGACTGCGCTTTTTGTTTTGCGTACTTCTGTAATGCCGGGTTTTGCTTGGACAATTTTGATTGCAGTAGTTCAACGGTTACCCGCTCTCCTATATCAACCTTGTCACCAAAGATTGCTTTTGCCAGTTCCTGTTCTTCGCCGGAAAGCTTATCGAAAGAGCGCGTCACTTCCAACTCATACGTACGTTTACGACGAAACCAGTTACCTTTCGTTTCTGTTTCATAGATTTTCAAATAGTGCTTTACAGCCAGATCGATAATCTGGGCCGTAGCAGCATGAGCCGGCTTCCCCAGAATCGCCGCTGCCACCAAAGCGCTTGTATCTTTTGGCGGTATATACTCAGGAACAATCGTCCCTCGTCTCTTTGGCGCACGACCATATTTCCCCCAAGCACGTACTAGCATTACCATCGCCCCGACAAACACAAGCCCATTCAGGGATAGCCAAATAGCCATAATAATCGGAAATGCCCGCTCCCAAGCTGTGGGCTGATACTCTGCAAAACTGCCCTTATCAAATCCCGCCACCAACGTCATGTTCTCACCTGCCTGCAACGCACGGTTGGAGGTGAAGGTCACTATCGTCTCATCCGTCTTTTTACTTTCAGTCACAGCACACTTTTCAGTAGATCCTGCTATGCCCACAAAACAATCTGTTTGCGAATTGTAAGCCTCTAGCACAGCTCCTTTCAAATGCAGACGCGCCGTAACACTGCCAAAGGTCTGCGACCAATCCGTACCATTCGTATCCCAATACAACTGCGCGTGATCATCGAAGCTCTTTGTGACATCACGCAGGGTGTAGTTGATAACATAGGTCTGCTCGCCGCGTACATACGCGTCAGGGTCGCCAATGCGTAGGACCAAATTATTGTTTGAACCATATGTCGTATATTGACGTGCAGTACCTGCCCCATCTAGGACTGACTCAATATTGAGCTTCACGTTGTGGCCGTCATACTCATCCGGAATCGCCCGCTCAATCCCATGGTTCTGGTCAAACTGCGGAAACTCAGCTACGATTTTTTCGGTAATCTTTAGGTGTGAATTTTTACCGGCATCCCGCGACAAATAATAATCTGCTTCAAAGGACTTAACAGTAAGATCGTTCACATCTGCATGTGCTTGGATAGGCGACACTACACCAAGTACCAACACCAGCCCCAGACTAATGCCAGCCAGCTTCCGCAAAATCTTCATAGCTATTACTATAGTTCCCTGCTTACCGCAAAGCCAGCCGGAAGTTATAGTACTTTAATTTTGCAGAACTAACCTTACTCAACTCATTCAGTGATACTAGACAGGTAGTACTTGTTTATTCTCAACAAATATTCTTGGCCCGCTATCCGATGGCAAATCAAGCAACAATGCACCCTGTCCAGGAAAACTTGATAGTAATCCATTGTCGTATAGATGGAGCTGTACATCTAATCCACGTCCGTCACTTTCATGTATCGCCAGTTTATTTAACTCACTCGCTAACCATTCGTTGCTCGGCTCCATTTTGGACTCTCCTGAAGTCTTACTAGTCAACTTACCAGGAGCCAAGATAGCAATACTAGCCTTACTAGGTCTATCATAATCCTTGAGACCCAGTATCCTACTTACTTCATTGGCGAGATTTCTTTCTTCTGAAGCATGCAGATGCATTATCGAAGCTGCTCGCAGCCGGTTGGCTACTTCCACAAACGCAGCTACGCCTATACCACCAGCCAAGAAAGGTGTTGCATATCGCTCTTCATGCCCCCGATATGTCCAACCCATATGCTCATGAGCCTTGTAACCGCCACGCTGAGCATGCGAATCTACTGAGCGACCTGGTAACAGCAGGATGGTGTCACGCTCTTTCTCTTGTCTGACAAATTCGGGCTGGATAGCTGTAGCGGCCATCCTTCGTATCCCCCGTTCTCCACACGTCCATACTATTCTCAGGTACTCAGAAATGCTCTGGTACCCAGAAGATGCAGGTTTATTCTGTCCTAGTTCCATTGTCAAGCTCCATAACTCTATAAGTTTCAGTCTATATTTTATAATATAATAACACTACTAGCTTAAATAGTCAATGGTTCAGCTATTGTGACCCGGCCACGAATTAACCCCATATGCGTGCTTTACAAAAACAGCATATCGTAGATGTCTATGTTTGGGTAGACGACTGTTTACCCAAAGAAGTAAAACCTGGGGTTAAGTCTGTTCTTCGTGATAGCGAAGTACTGACCATTCCAACCTTCAACCTCTTGACCGTTCAACAGCAAACCCTTCGCCAAGTCTACGACTGGACGCTGCAATACCATGCTTTGGACTTCCCAAAGTTGCCAAGCTGCCAGAGCATTGTCATCGCGTAGTACTACGAACTACTTTTTATTTTCCGGGGATTGGCATTGGAAAACAAAACACTTTTCTTACTGCTTTCTGCAGGGTGCGTCTCGCAGATCGCTGCTTGGGCAAGATTGATACTAGCCCACTTCCCAGCTACTACGGTTAAGCTATCGAGGGTTTGGTTGGTATGGATTCTACAAATATGGTTTGCTTACCATAATCAAGCTCAATGGCTAATGTTCCTTGCTCTCTGCCACCATCAGGCCGAAAGATCCCGGAGTAAGGATATATTTGTATATCTGCTTTTGGCCCGAGTTCTTTTTGCATCGTCGCCCCTAAGTGCTTAACGAGACTGAGCTCTTGGGGCTCCATTTTCGAACCTTCTTGGGTATCTTGGAACCAACCTGGAGCCATAATAACTACATGGGCAGCAATATGTTTATTATCCCTCGTCTGGGGGTACAGAGCCGACCACAGTTTACCTGCGGGGCGGCTCTCAAATAGGCCAAAATGTCGAATGTATCCCTTCTGTAAGCCATCAGGTGACTCCAAAGCAACACCAACGCCAATGCAGCCAGCGAGAAAAGGGGTTGCTATTCGCTTCATAGGCTCCGAATCACTTCGAGAGATTATTATCCCTTCTTCCCCCTCAGAGACTATCTTTGTACCTTGACCTTGCTCTATTTCCAGAAAGCTGGGGCGTACGGCTTCTGTAGCATCCTGCCCTGAATCATGTAATTTTTGCAGTAGTTTTGCCGCCTGCGGGTTTAGACCTTTAGCGGTGTTATATAAATATCGGGATAATCCCTGAACTATTCGGTGGCTGTCTATGTCTAGCATTTCGCGACCGGATATACTGTTGGGTGTATTGCTCATCTTAGGTGATAAACCGTACTCTTGCATGTGCTATATATTAGCATTACTACGTAATAATGTCAACCAACATGCAAATAATCAGAGCGCTTTTATCAGCCCTGAAATATCGACGCGTTCTTGCTTTGCAGTATCGCGGTCGCGGATGGTGACGGTGTTGTCTTCCAGGGTTTGGAAATCGATGGTTATGTGGGCGGGTACGCCGATTTCGTCGCTGCGGCGATAGCGCTTGCCTACGTTGCTGTTGTCATCCCAGGTAACCTGACCTAACTCTTTTTGAAGCATTTCGTAGATTTCTTTTGCCTTAGCCACGAGCTCCGGTTTGTTCTTAAGCAGTGGTGACACGCACGCTTTAACCGGTGCAAGATGCTTAGGCAGTTTAAGGAATATACGTTTTTCACCATTCAACTCGTCTTCGGTGTAGGCATTAGCAAGTACGGCTAAGAAGAAACGATCCAAACCAAAGGTTGGTTCAATAACGTGTGGCAGGAATGGTGCGCCGCCATCTTTAGGAATGTACTTCAGGTTCTTGCCGCTTTCACGCTCATGGTTTGTAAGGTCAAAATCGGTACGGTATGTCAGACCGGCAACTTCCTTCGTGCCAAACGGATACTCAAATTCGAAATCTATAGTGCGTTTGCTGTAATGGGCACGGTCTTCATCAGGTACTTCCAGCTCGTGGATCTTTTCTTTAGGCAGACTAATAGCGTCAGTCCATGTGTAAAAGAATTTGTGCCATCGCTCAAATTCAGCTTCCCATGCTTCTGGCTCTATGAACCACTCAAACTCCATAATTTCGAACTCGCGAACACGAAAAATGAAATCGCGTGGGCTTATTTCATTACGGAAACTACGCCCAATCTGTGCCACGCCAAAGGGTAGATCAGGATAAAAGCTATCTACAACGTTCTTAAAGTTTACGAACATGCCCTGGGCAGTTTCGCCGCGCAAATAAACGATACTTTTCTCACCCTCAACCGCACCAATGGAAGTTTTGAACAATAAGTTAAAGCTGGCCGGGTTAGCAAGTTCGTTACCGTCAGGGCTCTTAATGCTATGTTCTTTGAGCGCAACAATCATAGCTTGCAAATCCATGCCCTTAATATCTACGCCAGCTTCTTCCAGTAAATGGTCCAGGCGATAACGTTTCTTGGTTTTAACGTCTTCAATTAACGGGTCAGTAAAACCGGCAACATGTCCACTGGCTTCCCACACTTTAGGGTTCATGAGGATTGCACTATCAATGCCGTACATATCGGCCCGGTCTTCCACGAACATCTTCCACCACAGGCTGGAAATGTTGCGCTTAAGTTGGACGCCCAAAGGGCCATAATCCCAGGTACCAGCCAATCCACCGTAGATTTCGCTACCTTGGTAAATAAACCCGCGCCGCTTGGCAAGCGATGCAATATCTTCTAGAGTCACGTCACTCATGCTGCCCCCGATTATACCCTAAGGAATGTGCTAATCATAGTATTTGCCAGGGGAGTGACCGCAGCCGTGAGCCTGTCACTGCCCTGCACATGCGCCAGCACCTCAGCGCGATTGCCGGCGAAGGCCAAACGCAAAAACTTAATATGGGTTGCATCAAAATGCCCGTTGTCAGGCGAACGGGCACATGCCATATGGTCAAAACTGAACTCATATAACGTGTTGGCTTCCAGCTTGTTCCCTTGTACATCCGTCTGCAAGTTGGGGGTATGCCCGCTGATGCGTAATAACTGTGCAGCAAACCAAAACCGTACCGTATTGAGCAGTATATTCTTATTGTCCAGGGCCTCAAACGTCTCATGCAACAGATAAAAATATGCTGCCTCCGTTTCGTCCTCGGTAACTCTATTAAGCCGTTTAATAAGTTCGTACCCTAGCGTTGTCCGTTCCAGGTCACGCACAATATTGCCGTAGTGTTGGCTCAGGCGCGTCGAAACCAGTGTACCAACCTCTCCCCTGCCCTTAATGAATGTGATGTCGCTCACACTGAACAGCTCTATACCTCCAGCCAGCTTGGACTTTACCCTCCTTACACCTTTGGCAAGCAAACTTAACTTGCCATAACCAGGGGTTAATAATGTAAGGATGCGATCCGCCTCACCGTAATCCGTACGGTTCAAGACAATAGCCTGGGTAATGAGCTGCCTCATACGTTAGCACTTTGCTGGTTGACCAGGCTTACAAGCTGGCGCAGCGTCGTCTGGGGTTTGTACAAGCATACACTTACTCCTAAATCCTGCACTAAAGCCTTTTGTACGCCCGCCAGTGCCGACGGACGCAAGTAGGTATTAATAATAACCGGTATCTTTTGCCACTCGACATATGAGCGGAACTCGTGGAGGAATTCAATACCATTATGCGCATTCAGTTGTAGTTCCAACACTACTACCTCAGGCATATCATCGTCAGCAGCATGTATACCTTCTTGGGCACCGCTAACATGCCTAACAATATGCCCGGAATGCTCTAGGGCTTGCATATACGCACGGGCTAACACGCTATCTGGTTCGATTAATAATACTTTTGACATGAATACAATATTTATACAAAATGTAGTTGTTGGCTAGGCTGCAGTGTTGTTGCCAGGCCTTGCTGTTTAAGGTATTTACTCGTGCGCAGCCTGGCAGACATTGCCTGCAAAATCGCTTCTGCCACAAACAAACCAGCACCATTACCACCCAGTCCATTCAATGGTTGTGATGCCCTTGCCTTCAAGGCTAATGCTTTACGCCATGTTTCAGTATTAAGCTGTTCGTAATCACCATACAGGCCTGCAACAATACCGTGCGGTGTACGGTATGCAGCAAGAACTAGTTTGCTGGCACTACGATGCGCTTGTTCACGTGCCGGGCTACCGCCTTCAAGCAAAGCATAGCCTAGAGCCAGCAGTGCCGCCTTAAGCCCAAAGCGATGCGCCATAACGGGAGCATACTTGCCAGCTATACGTAACTCCAGCTTGGTGTCATACTGTTTGGCAAGTCCGTCCAGTTCATGAGCGGTTTCAACAAGTGTTGATGAGACTGATACCGGTTCCAAGACCAAGCCTGTTTGGTCACGCAGCAGCTGCAAACCCAGCAAGTAGCTATCGACAAGGGTTAATGCTGCCACAGCATGGGTACGTATAGTTGTAAGATCGCTTATACTCCCGCTGCTTGCAAACTGCCCCAGTTCTGCATGGCGTGCAATAGTAGTCAGCGGCATCTTAAGCTGCTCGGCAACAGAGTTCAAAAGCCACATTGCTTCCCGTGGCTCCAAGGCACTCGTTCCCTGCACCATTTTTACCCTCTTACTTATCTTTTAAAGTATATCACTTACGTGACGGCCAGCGGTAGGCCATAAAACAAATGCTTAAAAGCTCTGGTACAACTTTTAGGGTACGAAAGTCAAGTTAGGAAGAATGTGGGTGTCTAGGTCACTTTTAAAGTCATTGGATTCGGTCCAAATCTTCAGGGTCATGTTGCGTAAAGGTACGATGACCATGGTACCTTGTTGCCGAGGAGTAATCTGACCCTCAACCCGTGAACCTACAACACTCGGTACCTTAGGCAGGCTATACGGTGCGACTGTCACCTTGCCAGTTTTTAAGGAAGAGTTAAATTGTGTTAAAACAGTATCATACGGACTCTGCACGAGCTCTACGCGCAAGGCAAACGTCCTATCCTGATCACTCACACTTGGTACGACACCTGGCTGGAGATAGGCGTTAATGGGGTTGCCACCACGTTGGGCTTCGACAACATAAGCACTCCACGTTTTAGGATAATGAACGGTAACGTTACCAAAAGCGGCAGGGCCAATGTATGCGTCATACGGCTTTTTAGCCTCTTCCTCATATTTTACCTGTTCAACGACCCGTGTATCCTGAGTAGCTTTGTTCGCTGCAGCTATAGCTTCCTTATCGCTATTATTCTTGTAGTAGGAGCGCTGCGTGAACGCCCAGATTGCAAATCCTCCAACTATTAGGAACAATATAGCCAGCGCAACAAGCGGAACTATCAGTACGTCGACCGCACCGCGTTGATTGGACTTAACGCTCATCATAGTGCTCATGGTAACGTATACCACGCATTGAACGCAATAGTAAAGAACTAAGCCAAAGCCTCGTTTCTCTGTTTACTTATACTCGTAGAGGAATACCCCGCCACGCTTCTCGCTAGGTACTTTATTAGGAATAGGAAACGCAAAGCTGGCTAGCTTGATCAGTTTTGGGTGCCACCTTTCTATGCGCGCGTCGAGCTTGGACATATATTTAGGCAACATAAACGTGAATATACCATCAGCACGTGGCCAGGGTGCTCCCCAATAACTTCCCCATATAATACGTACCTGCTTGCGGTAGTGGAACGTAACAAGCATTGATGCCACCACGAGCACCGGATTCAGTTCAATACCAACCACTTTAAGATCACGTTTGGCAGCACTGAGCAGTACCCTCCCGTCACCAGAACCCAGCTCCAGTAGCGTCTCGCCCGGCTTAAGGCTAAGCAGATCCAGCGCGTCTTCCGTCTGCTTCCTGAATGTTGGCAAATATGGTGGCCCAACAAATACCACTAGGCTAAAGGCCAGAAAAATAGCTAGAGTTATTGCAGCTACCCAAAAAACCATTGTTGCCCTACCTTAAGCAGACTTGTCTGCAACCAGCTTGAGTTGCTTGATCTTGTTTTCGGCCTGCCGCAAGTGCTCCTCCAACTTGACGATAAGTTGCGAGCCCTGTTCATACAACTTTACAGCCTGGTCCACACTGACGTTGGGCTCCTGTAGTTGAGCGAGCACCGCATCAAGCTCCATGCTCAGTGTTCTGTAATCCTTGGTCTTTGTCACGTTAACTCTCCTTTATCATTGTAATGTCTTCTATGATCGATGTCAGGTGGGCATCAGCTATCTGGATATCAAGCTCGTCACCTTTTTGTAGCTGCCGTCCGCTGCGGACATATATCTGATTTTTACGCACCAGCGCATAGCCTCGTGCCAAAGCAGTCTGCGGATTATACGCCTTGATAATCTGCTCCCGCAAACCAAGTTGCTGACGAGCCTGCAGTAATAGCTGCACCGTTTGTAGCCGCAACGACTCACGGTCTAGCTTTAGTTTTTCGTGTCCGTCGCGCAAAATACGCTGCACAACATGCATAAGCCCTTCCTTATGCATGTGCAGGTTGGCGAGCAACTCTTTACGATCGGGCACCAGCAGTTCGGCAGCATTGCTCGGCGTGCTGGCCCGCCGATCAGCGGCGAGTTCTGCCAAACTAATATCCACTTCATGCCCGATTGCAACCATTGTTGGAATACGGCTCGCCGCAACTGCCCTCGTAACCTGTTCGGTATTAAACGCCTGCAAATCTTCGGCGCTGCCCCCTCCACGGGTAATGACCAGAACTTGAGGCGGAACAGCTAGGCCATTGAATTGTTCAATCGCCCGTGCAACCTGTGCTGACGCTACTTCACCTTGTACTTGCACATCAATGAGCGTGATCTCCACCCCACCCCATCGAGCCCCGACGACTTTTACGAAATCCTTATATGCCGCCGACTCAAACGATGCGATCAGGCCAATATGTACTGGCATATAAGGTATCGGCCGTTTGCGCTCAATATCAAAGAGTCCTTCGGCAGCTAGTTTTGCTTCCAGTAATTTTGCCACTTTTTTAATAGAACCTTCCCCAATAGGCTGCATGTGCTGCACGGTGATGCTAAAACCATACTGTGGGTGCAATCGTGGTACACCCCTGACCGCCAGCATCATACCGTCCTCTAATGGCCCGGGCAGTTGGTAGACAGTTCCAAAAAACCGCACTGTGGCATTCTCATCCTTGAGGTCAAAGTATACCCAGCGGTCCCGGCTTACCCTGAAATTAGCCAACTCGCCACTCACTGTTACGTTAGGGTAAGCATACTCAAGGGTCTGGTTAAATACGGCTACAAATTCACTGACACCAAGAATCAGGTTGTCTGTGTCTGTATCCATGTTCCTACTCACTGCCCGGTTGTTCCGAATTTGAGGGTCGCTGAAGGGCTCTGTGATACAGAATATAACCCGGCGGCAATTGAATAAGCGTGTTAATAACGCGGTTCATAATCGTGACTGGCAGGCTGATCGCAGCAGGAACGCCAGCCGCTACCAATGTACCGGTCATAAGCGCCTCGTATACACCTACCCCTCCAGGCATAACTGATACAAAGCCGGCAAAGTTAGCCACCGCATAGGCCAGAATGACTGCACCAATGTTCACCAACTCACCGAACGCCACATACACGACATAAATAGATGCGATCTCTGTAATGTTACACAATAAGGCCCATAAAAAGGGCGCCTTCAATGCCCGCCAGCGTGATTCGATCGTCTTATAATTATGGTGCAATTCCTCAAAAGCACTCCTGGCGCGCTCGATATTGATTGTTTCCGGTGATCTCGGCAAAAAGAAATGCAACACCCGGTTAAGCATTTTGGTTAGAAACGTAAACGTAGCACTAATGCGCCTCTGGCTGCCGATAATCATTGCGAACGCGAACGTACAAATCACCATAAGCGTGGTGATCGAGCTTGTCACTAAGATAACAAAGTCATTGGCTTTGCCTCCCACTGCTAGCAGCACTAATCCAACAATCAGCAATAACTCAAACGATAACACCAGTAACATAACCTTCATAATCTGAATCAGGGTTGCCTTACCGCCAGTTATTTCATCACCGCGCAGCCTGACACCAAAATAAGAGATACCAGAAACACCGCCGCTGGGGAAAATATTATTTACAAAATTGAGCTCCAAAGCAGCTTTAAAGACATACCAGTAATTGAGTTTGTTCCCCACTACCGCAAATAAGCCCTGGTAGAGTTTGGTTTGTCCATGATAGTTAAGCGCCTGTATCGGCAATACCAGTAAAAGCAGCCAGGCATTCACCTTTGCCAGATTCCTGAATGTAGCAATAAGCTGATCCTGGATCGCAATAGCAAAAACAACTAATGCCACAACCGTCACGATGTTAAGCAACAGCTTCCACCGTCTCTTTATAAAGGAGTGCTCGCTCATATGCCCTTCATTATACATAAACTCTTGGTCCTCATTATCAATTGGCGGGTCCTGTCGTCAAAAACTTTATTCCCAAGTGGCT
>JBGTMJ010000035.1:0-9958 GCA_041743655.1 Saccharimonadales bacterium (SeqCode)
ACGGTAGTGATTAGGTGTCGCAGGGAGTGCATTGCTAGGGTAAGCTAGCGATTGAGCCTGGCAGCAATCGCAAACTGCATAAAGTAGCGATCTAAGCTTTCGATATTCTCAGGGCTCCTATTCTTGCCATACAGAGCATGCAAGTATTCCTCTTTTGCCCGTAATAGCTCTTTGGCTTTAGGAGACTTGCGCTCAATAAGCACTGCCGTAGTTGCATCAAACAGGTCAAGCGCACGGGCAACTGCTTGTTCGCAGTCAGTTTCGTTCCTGCGCCGTCTGGCACTGAAAGACCTGCCGACTATGTTCGTGGTGATTTTGGCTAAGGCGGGGGGTCTCGCAGTTAAAAATCTGTGAAGCTAGAAATAATATGGTTTTATCGCAAATGGAGCAATAGTGTATAGCCGACAAAAGTCAATTATCTTACAGACAACGAGAGGCTATGATCTTAAAATAAACTTACAGGTAACTGTATACTGAAGATGTTACTTTGCATAAATCCATAATTTTCTGAAACGACACTACAGTCCCAGATGGGAATAAGGTATTTTCGATGAGTGACACTCAGCATACGAGAAACAATAAGAAGAAAATAATTCACCAAGAAAATCGTATTAATGCACTTAAGAAGCTACTGGTCTATTACAAAGAGATTACTGAAACTATAAGAGAGCCGTTTATCATTCTGGATAAGGAGCTGTGTGTTGTCACAGCAAACCAGGCTTTCTATCGCAAGTTCAAAGTTCGCAAGAAAGACACCGTAGGTAGACTTATCTACGAACTCGGCAGCAACCAGTGGGATGGCCTGGAACTTCGAGAATTATTGGAACATATTCTGCCAAAGCACAGAGTATTGAATAACTATGAAGTCACGTATGACTTCCCTGTCCTTGGGCATAAAACAATGCTTTTAAATGCCAGACAAGTTGATAGCAAGCAGCTGATACTGCTTGCTATGGAAGATGTGACGCTGCTAAAGAAGCTTAAGGTTGATTCAGATGAGATGACTGCAAACTTAGTTAAGCAACGCGACCAATTGCAAGGGCTAAATGACGCTAAAGACGAGTTTATCTCGCTTGCTTCCCACCAACTTCGTACCCCCGCCACTGAAGTTAAGCAATACGTGGGGATGCTAACCCACGACTATGCAGGCAAAGTGACAAAAGACCAAATGAGTATGCTCAATATTGCGTATAAAAGTAATGAACGGCAACTAGAGATCATAGAGGATCTACTCAGAGTAGCCAAAGTTGATGCCGGAAAAGTGTATTTGGAAAAGTCACCGTGCAATGTGGTACAGCAAGTCGAGGCGGTTATACACGATCAAGCTATTTTATTTAAGAGCCGGGGGCAAAGCGTCGTGCTTAATAAGCCTAAGCAGAGAGTAATTGCCTTTATTGATGAAAAACTCATGCGGATGGTGTTAGAAAACTTATTGGACAACGCTGGGAAGTATTCGCAAGGAGGCGAGCAGATAACAATTGATTTTGAGCAAAACGACAGGTATACATCTATTGCAATAAAAGATAATGGGGTTGGGATACGAAAGCAGGATCGTCAAAAATTATTTCAAAAGTTTTCTAGGATTGATAATCCTCTCTCGATATCCGTGATAGGCACCGGCTTAGGCTTATATTGGGCCAAGAAAATACTCGATTTACACGAAGGCAGCATAGAAGTAACTTCTAAACTAAAGGAAGGTTCTACTTTTATGGTGAAAATGCCCATAGATACTCAGTACGTATCGAAACAAACTTCCGCTACTACAAAGTAGAAAAAATATAAGTCGTTGCTGGGCATCATAGCGAGTAGAATCTTACATTTCGGCTACAATAGTTACATGCAACAAACAATAGCTCCCCACCCTGAAGAATTACACAAATCCCATAGAGCTGGTTGGCTGCGGGCAGTAGTGTTAGGTGTTAATGACGGCATAGTCTCTACCTCAAGCCTTATGCTTGGAGTTTCTACGGCTTTGACCAATAAGTCTGCTGTTCTAACTGCGGGTATAGCGGGGCTAGCCGCCGGCGCATTGTCTATGGCGGTAGGCGAATATGTGTCTGTCAGTTCTCAAAGGGATTCTGAACGTGCCGACATCGCTATAGAGCTTCGCTCATTGGCTGCAAATCCTAAGGAAGAATTGCAAGAACTTGCTCTCATATATGAAAAAAGAGGGCTCGAACCAACACTGGCGCGCCAGGTTGCCCAGCAACTTCACGACCACGATGCGATTGGTGCGCACGCGCGCGATGAACTTGGCATTGATCATGAAGCACTGGCAAATCCCATGCAGGCAGCTTTGGCTTCAGCAGCTGCGTTTTCTATCGGTGCTATTGTTCCTATTCTGGCTATCATTTCTGCGACAGGTGTGAAAAGTGGTTGGAGTATCGTAGGAGCATCACTAGTAGCCTTGGCGGTTTCGGGAGCAATTGGTGCATATATCGGCGGCGGTCATAAATTACGGGCAGCGGCTCGCGTCTTTGTCGGCGGCGGTATGTCTATGGCAATTACAGCGCTAATCGGCCATATCATCGGTTCAAATCTATAATTTTTCAATAGAGACAGGAAGCCTTAATAATGAACTCCTTATTTAAGATTGCAAGGACGGACCTTGCAGCTCCCATAATCATTTAGGCCGGGGTATTGTCGAGTGATTTCCAAAGGTGCCAGCTGGCAACGGTGCGGTAAGGGCGCCAGTGTTCGGCAATATTCATGAGCTCTTGTTTGCTCGGCAGCTCTTTCCAGCCGTACAGCTGTTTCATTGCCCGCTGCAGACCAACGTCATCAGCTGCGAATACGTCCATACGCATTAAGGTAAATATCAGGAACATTTGCGCCGTCCATATGCCTATCCCTTTGATTGCAGTTAGCTCAGTAATCACTTCCTCATCGGTTTGCTGCTCCAGGTGGTTGTAGACTGCAAGATTATCAATGAAATGACGGGCGAGATCTTTTATATAGGTGGCTTTTGACCGTGAAAGGCCGATTGCTTTGATTTCTTCATCGCTCAGTTCCATCACTATTTCCGGCTTCATGCCGGTCGTAGCTTCCAGCCGAGCGAAGATGGCCGCGGCTGCTGCGACAGATACTTGCTGACTGACAATTGAACGGCATAGCGAGAGAAAATAGTCTCCCTGTGGTTGATGGACGATTGGCTTTTGGAGTTCAATAAGCGCTCCGAGCTTAGGGTCAAGCTTTGAGAGTTCTTTTTCTGCTTTTTGGATTAATGCAGGTGTGTTCATATAATTGACTAAGGCATTACGGCTCAGAGCACTAATTATACTTCACGCTGGCCATATTGGACGCGACCTCTTGCAATTTGTGCTGCACACTCATCACCTAATACTGGTCCCTGGACATAGAGTGGATTTTTAGTAACCTTGGCTATGTCTCTGATAGGCAACCAAGGGTCCATGGTTGATTCGGCAGGTGCGCCATAGTAAAAGGCATAGATATGGGCTTTAATACATGCTGACGCACACATGGAACAAATCTCAGCATTTCCGAATACTACGCAGCCGTCTAGGTATCGAGTGCCCTTTTGTTTACCCAGCATACGGAGGGCATTTATTTCTCCATGGGCAGTTGGATCGGTATCAGTATTTTGTGTGTTATGCGCCGTTACCAAGATATTACCATCCATATCGGTAATAATAGAAGAAATCGGTACATTACCTTCACGTATGGCAACTTCTGCCTCCTGCTGGCATAGTTTAATAATTTCGATAATACGTTCCTGGCTGATGTTCGGCTTCATAGAGCAATCATAACAAAAAAGAGACCTAGATTTTTTTAATATGCTTACGCTTTGGTCGGTCATCATCGACGAGCTCAGAACCTCAGTTTACGCTTTCGGCCTGGTGCTATACTGAACTTATGAAGCATTCACAGGTGTTAGCATGGGTAGATGAATATGTAGCGGCCTGGCGTACACCAGGGATCGCGCGGCTTGCTAAAGTTTTTGCCGAGAATGTCAGTTATCGCCTATCCCCCTGGAAAGAGCCGATTCAGGGCCTTGCCAAGCTCGGCCCGTTTTGGGAACAGACCAGGGATGGACACGACGAGGTTTTCGAATTACAAAGTGAGATTATCGCAGTCGAAAACAATACAGCGGTGGTTAGACTCCAGGTGGACTATGCCAACGATACGCCACGAAAATGGCGTGATTTGTGGATTCTCACTTTCGATAGCGACGGCTTATGTTGTGCATTTGAAGAATGGCCATTTGCTGAAGGCCAATATGATGGACAAAAGTCATAGGTTGAATCTCTAGATTGCAAGCACCGACCTTAGGACTCGTGGAATTAGACTGTCTCCTGTTGCATGTCCGATTTAGCGCTAAGTCATCAATGGTGTTTGTATCTTAAGACATGTATAGTAGAATCTAAGCATATGCACTATAAAAAACGCACTCATATAAGACAAAAAGCCTTTATGATTCTAAGCGCGGTAGTAATATCAACGGGTTTTCTCCTAAGCGGCACTGTTGTACAATCGGAGACTAACCCGTCTTGTCCTTCTGGAATCAGTCTTGGCGTAAGCGGTGCCAACAACACCTCTGGGGTTACAGAGGGGATTGTAAACGTAATTCTAGGCAATCCGACCGGTAGCAACCAGACGATCTCAAAAGTTGTTATGCGGGCAAATAGCCAACCGATTGGCCGCGCCCAGCCGAACAGTAACTACTCATGGAGTATGCCTTGGGTTACTAGCCTGTACCCAAATGGTCACGCCAGGCTTGATGCAGAAGTCTATTTTTCTGACTCGACCCAATATTGTCTTGTCTCCGGGCCGTCCCTAACGGTACTCAACAATACCGCCGCCAATCTAACGGCTGTAGCGCAACCATCAGACTGGCAAGGTCCTATGAGCTTCAGTTTTCCCATTAGGGTTAATGCAGGCGTGCAAGCAGTTCCTTTTGACCCGACCCCATATAGCTTGTACCAATGGACTGCGACAATTGGCAACATCAATCCGAGTTTCAACCAGGCACAATTTTCATCTGGTCAGACTGAAGGTTCGGGCAGCGTTACCATAAAAATAAAGTACGGGGGTGATGAGGCAGTTATTTCAGTTCCGATTACCGTCAAAACACCCAGCTCGCCGTTACCTTATTCGAACTCTAACCTAGGCAGCGACGCACCTTCTTCGACTTCTAGCAATCAACGGCCATCGACCAATGGCTCTACTCCGCCAGCCACCCTACAAAACAACCCTACAGCTCAAGATTGTATCGTGGGCGCCTTGGGTGAAGAGCGTTTCAAGGCTATTAATAAAAGTGAAGTACGGCCAACACCAGAGGAAATTAAGAAGTTTAACTTTTGTTTTGCCAACAGTAACTACATTTTGCCGTCCAACTTTGCCCCGGTCGCACCAGTAGCGGTTAAGGAACTGGCGAAAAGCAGTACGTTGGCACTCAACAAACCTGAGAATGTATCTAAACAAAAGGAAACTGGTAAGGTTGATGCGCTTAAACTAGGCGGTAAAGCTGCTCCAAATAGTTTGGTGTTGATTTACATTTTCTCTGATCCATTGGTGCTTACTTCCACAGCTGATGCCGATGGTAATTGGACATATATTCTTGAGGATCCAATAGAACCAGGTAAGCATGAAGTTTACTCGGTCGTATACCGGGGTGACGGCATATATGAACGTTCTAACCCGATCTCATTCTTGATTGGTACTGCTGTAGCTGCGGAGGCTAACCCGGATGGACTTAGTCTGCGATTGGCGGACCAGCCTACTCCCGCACTATCGAACCGCAGCATGATGGTATATGCCGTCGCCTCAGCTTTGACAGTGCTGTCGGTCCTACTTGTGCTGCTAGTTATTATCAGACGACGCAAACCCAAACCTACTGTGACAACACCTGCCCCAGCTGCCCCGCAAGCCTCACCGCCTGACGCAGCTACTCCTACAGACTCATTCAAAAACCCACCAGAGAGCGTATAGACTTAAAATAAGACTATGAAAAAAGGGAAACTTGAGATTCTGTATTCTGTAGGAGTTATTCTTGCCATTCCTGCACTTGTTGCGTTGAACACCATCTTATTGGTCAGGTCTACCCGTGGCGCTTTTAATAATGAGTTGCGCCGTAAAGCCGATATTGTAAACGCCATAGTTGCTGAGTCGGCCAAGCCGGACATCAAATCAGAAAAACTTGATGAATTGAATGCCGTATTACAAAGCCTGGAAGCATCGCAGCCAGCTATTACGGATACTAGTATAGTCCAGGAAAGAGCCGGTAAATTGGTGGTCATCGCACAGGCAGCTGACACTCCAACAAAGCTGGACGCCAGTACCGAGTTGCAGATAAGAATAGCCTACGAGCGTAAGTTGCCTATAGCTAAGCTAGTTAATCTACAGCACGATGGCAAGCAGGTCCAGGCCTGGAATGTTGCAACTCCTGCCCTTGGCGAGTCTGACGAGGTTCTGGCTGTTGTTTCTAGTAGCATCTTGACCACTGATGCCCAGGAAGCTATCGACAAAGCCTTCACGACATCATTTATAGTGCTCATTGCCAGCATTGCCGTTATCATTGCCCTGCTCTTTCGTCATTTCCGCCTGGTTGGCAATATTCAATTGCTTGCTAAACAACGCGAAATTAACCAAACTATGAGCGATTTCTTGTCAGTAGCCACTCATGAACTGAGGGCTCCAGCTACCATTATTAAAGGATATCTATCTAACGTCATGGATGGCACGTTCGGGCCGGTTAATGAAAAAATAAATGATCAGCTCGAAACTGCTATTGGTCAAACAGAACGCCTCAACGCGCTTGTCCAGGATCTCTTAAATGTAAGCCGGATTGAACAGGGGCGGATTGACTACACTATTACCAGCGTTAACAGCACCAAGCTGCTTACTACAATTCTTGAAAATTATAAGACTATTGCCGCTGATAAATCACTGAAACTGAGTCTGGAAGTGCCAGAAGCCATGCCCCTGGTCAAAAGTGATGAGGGACGCTTGCAGGAAGTATTCACAAATCTAGTAGATAACGCAATTAAGTATACTGCCAAAGGCAGTGTGGTTATAACCCAGCGAGTTGATAGAAACTTTGTTGTGACCACCGTCAAAGATACAGGCTTTGGCATGAGCACCGAAGCCCGCAAACGTCTTTTTCAGCGTTTTTACCGCATCCAGAATGAAGATACGCAGGGTATAAGCGGTACCGGACTGGGCTTATGGATTATCAAGCAATACATTCTTGCCATGGGTGGCACTATAGAAGTCGAAAGCATGGAAGGTGTGGGCTCCGAATTTATTGTCTCAGTGCCTATCAGCAAATAAATCGATTCTTCGTTATATCAAAAATGATAAAAATATTTTTGCACTACGACCTGTCACTCAGCACGGAAAGTATGTTTCCGGCCGGGTCCTTAAACCAGGCTATGTCTGGGCCTTGATTGCTGGCAATACCCCGCGCAACACCTTTTTCGTCGGTCATGTTGTCGTAATGCTCGAAAGTTATGCCTTTACTAGCTAATTCATCTACTGCTTGATCAATATTGTCGACCGGAAAATTGAGGATGGTGTAGGTAGCAGGAGAATGATCGTCTTTAGGATAAATAAAAATGTCGTTTCCTCCGGCAATTTTTAGGGTGAGTCCCATAGAATCCTCTTCGACGTCAAGCCCAAGTGTTTGGCCGTAAAACTTTTTTGCCGCGGCCAGATCGTTGACCGAAAAACCACTGAATGCTTTAGTATCCTTGAACATGTATTCCATTTCCTCCTTAGCTATTTTTAGTATACTAGACAATCGATAGTAAATAGACTCAGTTAGAGAAATTATTTAGCCTTATTTGTTCAAGCATTTCGTTCATTTCTTGCTGATGCCAGGCCATCCCTTCAAGCATTCTCTTTTCTTGTCCCACACAATGTTATATACTGTAATTTAAAGCGCACCAGGCCATGGGGTTTATAGTGTTTCCCTGTTTTAAATACCGACAATGCAATATGTTTCTCGCATAACCATGGCTATTGTCGGAATGGATATTCTGTAGGAACAAACTATTATGCCAGTATCACTCGAACGCAGCCAAACTGCATATATTGGAGGCGCAACCTTAGATGTATATGCCCCACTTGGGAATGTTGCTAAGGGCCATAGGCCAGGTGGCAAAGTCGGCTGGACTGACGATGATCCCCGTAGGTTTGAGGCCCTTCGAGCCAGTGGTGCTCCCGAGCACTGCGGCGGAAACGCCCTTAATGCATTTGCCTATGGGGTAACCAGGCGGAAACCTGGTGAAGAGGTAGTTTTTTTCAGCGTACGTGGCGTTGATGATCCAGCCAGTGCTATGATAGCTAATCACCTGAACACCATGGGTACCATGAGCATCGTGGGCGTCGTGGACAAAAGCGCGATAGTACCTGGGAATAAGCCAGCGCCAGTATTATAGAACAGCGTTCTCCGGGTAGTGACCGCATGGTTCGCGGCAGGACACGAGACCCGATGGGCGACTACCTTACTGACGAGATGATCTCCGATACCGTTGGGAATGCAAACGCGGTAGTAGTTGCCTCTCTCAAAGACATGAGTTTGACACGACGGGTGTTCCGCCATATCCCAGATGGTGCGTTTTCATCCTTCAATCCTGGTAGCAGTGATTATAAAAAGCAGTACCTAGGAGAATTAAGAGATATTATGTCGGAGCACCCACCTACTGTATTAGCGGTGAATGACCAGGAGGTATCGCAGTTAGTAGGCGAAAACATACGGGATGAAAAAGGTGAGGTCGACGTCGATCAAGCCCGGCGGCTGGCCGGAAAGGCCACCCGGTATGCCCCGTATGTCCTTTGTACGTTGGGGGCAAGCGGTATGTTGCTGGCGTACAATGGGGATGTTGAATACCATCCCGCACCAGATGTGCCACCGCACCTGGTCAAGGACACCCTAGGCGCCGGTGACCGTACGCACGTCATCGTTGCAGACTTACTGAAACGCCAGACGCCCGAGGAAGACATTCTACCGCAGGTTGCACAAGGAGTTGCAAGCGTCATACAGGTTCGAGGCGCGCACGCCGACCTATATAGCAGCTTTAATTCTAACGGACAGCACTCGGAGTGGATTACATCCTAATGCCGAAGCAACTTGCTACAATGCTTTTGAAAGAGATTTTATGTCAGACCAAACAGCAGGTGATAGCTGAAAGGCTCACCCATTGCATAGTTTAATTGCCAAATTACGCAGTTAATCAGACTCTTGTTACTGACCATTGTCTGATAGTAGTTCTATTACGATCTATCTAGCAAGACATGCAGTTTTAAGCAAGTGTGAATAGGCAGTCAACAGCATCCGGGCTGAAGTTTCCTTCGGTCTGTGCGGTTGCGCTCAATAAATCACGTGCGTCCGACGCATTCATTTGTTTGGCCTGCAATAGTAACTCGGCGCTTGTAGCATTTCTTGCCTCAGCTATATCCATAGGCTCAAAAAAACGAAAGGCACCTATCTTCCCTTCTTCTTGCAGCTCGCCTAAGGCATCTACTATCCAGGGGTTGTGTATTTCAGTGCGACCGAACCAATATTTTCTTCTCCCGGATTTATCAACTTTTCTCCTTGACTCATCGATTGCTGCGGTTATAAGCTCCTTCCCTATGCCTTGGCGGCGGAGACTTTTATCAACCATGATGCCTTGCAGATGGATGACTTTTGGTTCGATAATTGTAAGGCCCTGATGGTTCGTCCCCACCATGTAACCTTCGGAAACTTTCACGGAGGCAAGGTGGGACGGTATGCTGAGTGGATGAATTAAAAAGCCGCCCATTCCTGGTATGTCACTGGCCTGCTCGACTAATGTAAGCCTTTCTCGTTGTGAGAAATGAGAATCATGCGTAATTAATTTTTCGCCCATACGTATCAATTAGTTGGATTTGGTACGTTCTTAATGTACTTATATAAACACATAATATCTATTGGGTCAAATACGAGTAAGACCACCCTCTTGCCAGAAAACGCCTC
>JBGTMJ010000036.1:0-3963 GCA_041743655.1 Saccharimonadales bacterium (SeqCode)
ATCGGGCTTGTCGGAATCCTACCGCCAAGGAATGGCGCGGGCACGCGCCTTACGCTGGCTGTGGAACAGTTTCGACGGATAACCTGAAGAATGCTCGTATCCCGTGTATGTGTCGTGGGATTGTCGGCAACATATTTCTTATGTCATAAGTGAATAGAGTGTTTCTGCCGCATACAGTCTGATAGACGTGACAAGTTATGGGGTGCTTCGCTAGTGATGGTTCTTTTTCTGGAACTACTGGAGTTGGTAAAAGCGGCGGGGCCATTTATGCTTGTCCTATGTAAAAGTAAGCCATTGCTAGTATTTATAAAGGGGTGCTTGACTGCGGCCTTCGCACGAATAACATACTGTTCTTTTCTTGCTAGGAATGCAGCTAGCTCTTTTTTAGCACAGCTGTCGCAGCACGCTTAGTGTGCTCGTCCTTTATACTTACGGATATTGTGTATATTTCGGCTCGGATCTTATTACCAAAGGCGAGATCTTCATTCATTAGATCCTATTTAGTAGTCGGGCATGAAAAAAGCCCTTTCCGGGGCCTTCATCACTCTAGGGAAAAACTAGATTACTTTTGTCGTAGAAACATGATTGTAACGACCTACGTATTTAGGGCAATTCCACAGCTCGCTCCCTTTTTTTATATTTCCTAGATGTGGTATCGGTCTCAGGTGGTGTTGACTCTAGATCATCGCCCCGCTACACTCTGAGCCTTTGGATCGGCTTCACCCTCACAGACCAGGGCAGTTAGATATATGAACACGGGACCACGTTTAATAGCAGCAGTAGCATTGGTAATGACCGGAACACTAGCCCACGCACAGACAGTTTCTATTCCAATAATGCCTGACGGGGCTGCGCTCCTTGCTATGTTGATATTTTATATTGTTCTCCTCACGGTCCTATATCAGGCTCTTCAGCGTGATCGTGAATATGGTTCTACTCTCCGAGACCGTGCACTTGTACTCATACATCCCACGATTATCGTTGTTGCAATTTCCGCTTTAGGTCCTGTACTTGAAGTTCTTTGTAAAGATATTGTGCTGGACAATACATCAATAATATCGGCCTATGACTTTGCGTTCATTGTTCTAGATGCCATATATTCTTTCGCAATACCAACCGGCATAATATTCTGTTTATTATTACTTAGAAGCAAGAAGAGAAGCAGGAAGATTACGATCCAGGGCATTACGATCCAGCGCATTTTGGCAATATATATATCCAGCGTTGTTGCTGCTGATTTATTGCGTCATCTATCGCGTATCGTTTCTATAAAATGGCATGGCATACCTGTGGATATTGCTACTGAAGTCAAAGGGGTTGTTTTATCATTAGTATTTGACTTTGTGGGAGCTATACTCGGTGGGATCTTAATATTCGCATGCTTTCGGTTCTATTTCCATCAGCAGACAGGTAAGATTTTATTCAAGACGCCAGCAACTACATACTCGTGGTTTATGTTTCCTTTGTATTCCTTGTTTGTCCTTGTCATCGTCTTTGGCCTTTTTGTGCATATACCTGACGTAAGATATGTGTATACACAAACAAACTGGCATGATCTAAAAATACGCGTTCGGGAAGGAGCCGATAACGAAATGTATGCTTATTTCAAGCCTCGCTTTACCATAATGGGCTTTCATGCTCCATCAACTAATGAAGTTGTAAAAGTTGAATTATATAAGGATGACGGAAACGACACCGGCAAAGCGTCTGGTATAAATGCGGTGTTAAAGGGTATCGGCCCAAAGGAAATAAGCCGCCTTCGTAAAGAGTGGCCTCCAGAAAATCTGGCTGAAAGGATTTCGCGAGTAGTAAAAGACCTAATAGCTGCCAAAGATCAGCTAATTACCAGGGCATACAGTCTTAAGGAATTATCGGCACAGAAAGAGGCGTATTGGTTTGGCGCAATGTCCAATAAATCGATACCAGTACGTATAGCGTTACAAACAGACGATGGCATAACTGTAATCAATTCATTAGACGATCCACAATATGATTTTCTTGGTTTTGGTGATATGCCGGATACGAGGGATTGGGTTGTGGTGGCGAGCGAGAGACCTCTTTGTTCAGTTGTGTCTTTGGATGCCGACACCTTTTTTGGTTTTAACCAAAAAGGAGCACTTGAAACAGCATATGCTGATGCAGTTAATGTTGTAGTATTAGGTAAAGACGCAGAAGGTCATTTGATAAATATTACGCGTGATCTTGTTAATGCGTCCAAGCAGCAAATTGAGGAACATGGCTCGAGATATGTTTGGCCAGAGTTTTACAGCACCGACAGAGGGACCATGGCCAAATTATGTGTGACAACGTTGCTTTTTACCGATGGGCCATTATTGTTCAAGGACGTTTCGATCGGCACATTGGACTTTAGAACAGGCGACGGTATTATTAGGATGGGGATTGATAAGAAGCCAGTTAAGAAAGGTCAAGGGTTGCGGATTATAGGACGACAAACGAGGTTAAACGCGAATAGTGGAGAAATCAACATTTCAGGTGACGGACTGGTTTTGTTAGGAGGCAACTTGCTAAATCCGCATCCATATGAGCGAATACCAATCGTTCTATTGCGTGCCATGGCTACGGCCCTAGTGGGAGGGTTTGGTGTGATTCTAGTTTTTGCGTTTCGCGAAAGCAAGGGTTAAGACTCCAATGAGGGGAGCTTCTGAGGGGAGCTTCGGCTCCCTTCTTCGTTGGTTATCCCGTTCGACTGAAACGTTTTTGATAGTGTTGCGCCGCTATGCAAACTGGTAACAATACGGGTTGTTTTGATTGCTTCAGTTCTGGCTTCATCTTCAGTCATGGCTTTCTCCGCCCGCATGGCGTTTAGACTAGATATACTTAATCGAAGTCAGAACATCTATTTCTCGAATCCATACGGTGGCGTCATAAAAGCTGCCATCAATCTGTTGCTTGGCAAAAGACGCACTCCCTTGTCCATAAGAAGAAAGGGATTGCCAACACCAAACACCACAGTCTTAGTATCTTTCTGAATAGCCACCCATTCATAATTATCTTCCAATCGTTTTGGGCTCTTTTTGTCAGCATTTCCATTTCAGCTGGTATTCCGACCTTTACCGATGTCCATGAATGCTGGCAGATCGAGCCTCCGAAAAAGGGGATGAGAGTACCTTTCTCGCATGCCTCCACGAGCCTTGGAGGCAGGAATGAGGCGTAGCACTCTAACGCCCCGGTAGTGCCCCGGCTCCCATGATGATCCAGATTCGTCTTGAGCTTCTCAAGATGCCCTTTTAGGTACTCCTGAACTTTCCTATCTTCTTCGACGATCTGAGAGATTCTCGCCAGCGATTCGATGTACTCCTGCAGATGGTTGAGCGGATCGCGACGTTTGAATTGGTATTTACTAGGTGCTTCGATAGTCGGGCTTTGCATCTTCTTAACTCCTGAAGGCCCTGGTGCGAACCCGCCAGATGCCAGTTCGTTTGAGAGGTTCACCAGACGAATGAGTTGTCATTATAAAAGTTGAGCGATGGTGAATCAGCGGTTAGCGACTGTGAATGTGCTCTTCTGTTCAGACGAATAAAACGCCGGCCCGTCGCATCTCTTCAATAGCACGTTCGCCGTCTCCCAGTTGGACTTCGAAGGGGCGCATCGCGTCAGCGACGGCCTTGACTTTGAAACCCTCGCGAACGGCATCGAGTGCCGTGTGTTTCACACAGTAGTCGGTGGCGAGTCCGCCGACCCACACCTCTTCGACTCCCTGCTCAGGTAGTAAAGAAGAGAGGCCCGCCCTATCGAATGCAGAATACTCATCTACGTCCATCTTGTCTTTAGAAATTATAGGAATGCGAGGGTCATCAATGAGCCGCGAATGAAACCGCGCGCCATGTGTGCCCTGGACGTAGTGGATAGGCCATGCGCCGCCGTAGAGGGCGAAGTGTTTGGTTTGTGCAGGGTGCCAGTCGCGGCTCTTGATGACGAGGTCGCCGCGCGTGAGAAATTCCC
>JBGTMJ010000037.1:0-16710 GCA_041743655.1 Saccharimonadales bacterium (SeqCode)
CACACGACTCATCCCAAGAAACAGCTCAGCTTCTTCCGAATCTGGCATGAACTACTACAGCAGGCCAGCTTACGCCGGCCTGCTGTTCTTCCGGATGGGTAGTTTCAATGTGTAGGTGGGTCAGGGACGTACCTCGCAAAACTCAGAAAGATGTTTAAATTGGCTATTATGCCATGAGACTGGATCTTGCGAGGTACGTCCTTGTGCTTCTTGTGCTTAAATTTGAAGTAATTATGCCTGAGGTGGGGGGAGACTTGTGCCGAGAACCAGGTTGAAACTTTAATACATGGCAAGGTAGACTTTTGTTATCATAAGAACATTAGGGTGGATGAGTATGTTCTTAAGACAGTCATGAAAACATTTTATAATCTTCTTGTTAACACGCTTATTGCATCGGCGACCAATAACTTTCTATGGTTTGCGCTAACGTTTTGGGCATACCTGGAGACGCGGTCAGTCCTGGCGACATCCATAATCGGCGGAGCCTATATGCTTTTCTCGGCAATCTTCGGACTCTTTTTCGGTACCTTTGTTGATCATCACAAAAAGAAGATAGCCATGCTGTATTCCAGTATTGCATCACTTGGTGCGTTTGGTTTGGCAACGCTGCTTTATATACTGGTACCAAAAGCCGAGCTACTTGAGCTTAATAGTATTGCGTTCTGGGGATTTGTCTTTCTGATACTGTTTGGAGCAGTAGCAGGGAATATGCGTGCCATTGCGCTTTCAACTACGGTTACTATGCTGGTTCCAGAAGACCGACACGATAAAGCAAACGGTTTGGTAGGTACCATTAACGGAGTATCATTTGCTATTACGTCTGTATTCAGTGGTCTGGCGATCGGTTTCCTCGGGATGGGCTGGTCGCTTGGTATTGCCGTAGGCTTAACGCTCGCGGCAGCGATACACCTGCTCACTATTCGCATACCCGAACAGGAGCCTAAACATGAGTCAGACCATCCTAAAAAGATGGATATCAAAGGCACCATCAAGGCGATACATTTGGTCCACGGGCTGATGGCTCTTATATTTTTTGCGACATTCAATAATTTTTTAGGCGGAGTGTTCATGTCCTTGATGGACCCGTATGGTTTGACGCTCGTATCGGTTGAGACCTGGGGAACGTTATGGGGTGTCATCAGCCTTGGCTTTATAGCGGGCGGGCTTATCGTTGCCAAAAAAGGCTTGGGCAAAAGTCCGCTGAGGACACTTTTTCTGGCAAATATCGTGATGTGGATTATCTGCATCCTGTTCCCGCTGCGCTCCTCAATTATTATGCTGACGATTGGCATGGTGATTTATATGTGTCTAATCCCTGTCGTGGAAGCTTCGGAACAGACGATTATCCAAAGCGTCGTGCCGTTTAAAAGGCAAGGCCGCGTGTTCGGCTTTGCACAGAGTATTGAGTCTGCCGCCTCGCCAATTACAGCGTTCCTGATTGGACCGATTGCACAATTCTGGGTAATACCATACATGAGTACAGGAGGTGGTGCCGATGCGATTGGTAGTTGGTTCGGCACAGGCCCTGAACGCGGTATGGCGCTCATATTTATCGTGGCAGGAATCATAGGTCTGACCGTGACGATTACTACGATGTTTTCTCGTTCATACCGTATGTTATCGGGCTACAATGTAAAGGCAAGTAGTTCTTCTTAATTTTTATTTGCTAATTCCAAATTGAGCTGCCTCCTGACCGAGTGACGACAGACCAGACTTGTTATTACAAGGGTATTACAAGGACGTACGTCGCAAAGTGGTCAATTATTGTCTGATAAGTTACTACACAATATTTTTGAATTTTGCGAGGTACGTCCTTGGGATTCATGGGATTTTGGGATTCTTAGCTGACTCCCGACAGGAGGCTTTGGGCCATTCACAAAAACCTTCTCTGTTTGAGGTACGACCTTTGAAATTCTACGACCTTTGAAATTCCAAAAATGGCGTGGCTTTGGGCTGGTAGTCTTCGTATGGAAATTTGGTAAAATAAAAACAGCAGTAATTAAAATTATGGAGGTAAGCCATATGAACAAAGTAGTACATTTTGAAGTTCCGTTTGATGACAAACAGCGGGCAAAGCAATTTTATGGCGAAGCGTTTGGCTGGCAAATTGACGAGATGCCAGAGATTGGCTATATCAGCCTCACAACAACACCTGCAGACGACAAAGGTTACCCAACAGAGCCAGGAGGGATTAACGGCGGACTGGTAGAGCGAAGCCAAGATACCCCCGCCCCCATTATTACTATCGGCGTTGATTCGGTAGACAACTATATTAAAAAAGTTGAGGCGGCAGGCGGAAAATTAATGTCGCCAAAGGGCGAAGTACCAGATATGGGCTATTTTGCCTACGTCAAAGATACCGAGAACAACATAATAGGCCTCTGGCAGGACTTTCAAGAGAATCCGAAGAGCTAAAGTAGGATAAAAATATGGCCTATAGCGAAGAAATTGCAGCTAAAATAAGAAAAGCTCTTGCCAAAGAAAAGGTGGAAGAAAAAAAGATGTTTGGCGGCCTTGCTTTTATGGTACGTGGCAAGATGTGTGTAACTACCGGTAGTCTTAGTGGCCCTATTCCCCACGCTATGATGGTGCGGATAAATCCCGAAGTGCACGAAGAGCTGCTAAAAAGAAAAGGAACGCGCACCGCAATAATGAGAGGAAAAGAATACAGAGGTTGGATATTTCTTACGCACGAGGCGATTCAGTCGGAAAAAGATTTTAAAGACTGGATAGATTTAGCGTTAGCGTGGAATAAAATGGCTACGTAAAAACTTATTTCTTAAAAGACAATCCTTTAGCTTTTAGTGTTTCTCGCAATATCCTAACGGCTTTTGGCCCTATGCCGTGAATTGCCAAAAGCTCACCTTCGGTATATCTTGTAAGCTGCGAAAGCTTGGTGATGCCTTCTCCACCAAGCGCACTGGAAGCAGGTGTGCCTATTTTCGGAGACTCACCGCTATTTTTTCATCCCGTTAAGAGGTATTTACAAAAGAAAAAGACCGTTGTATAGCAATACGGTCTATCTCTGTTAAACAGCTACTGGCTGGCGAGGTAGGATTCGAACCTACGATCTCATGCTCCAGAGGCACGCGCCTTACCACTTGGCCACTCGCCATCGTATCTTAACGACAGGGGGCATTGTAGCAAAGCGCAGACAGTATTTCCAGCCTCTATATCTTTAAGAAAGGTCGTAAGTCTCACCCTGCAGTATTAAGGGATGGTAGATAGATAGGTGTTTCCAGCAGCTTGCTTGAATAGCAAACCCATCGAGTTGATGACATGTTTTATCCTCGTACTCTTTAAAAGGGGCAATTACAAATTGGCTCTTATGGCAAGACATGGCCGCGAGCTTGAGTTTGCGTGAATCCTCAGTTGCGACTAAGGCATGGCTACCGCCTTGTAAATTATTGAGCGCTAGCAGAGTAAGGTGCTTCCCGTATTGTTCGTTCAGTATCCCAATTGCCGTTTCTGCGGCGTTGTGGGTTGCTACATGGTCCGGATGGTTATCGTAGCCATCACGCCCCAAAGTAAAGACCCGGAAAACGTCATGTCGGTTTACAAACGTAATAATCTGTTCAGTCATATCAGGTAAGTGCTTAGTAAGGTTACCATCAGGCAGACCTAAGTATGTTTGTTGCTTGAGGGTGAGCCCAAGACAAGCCAACCCACGCTCAGATTCTTGCTTACGTTTACGCTCTACGATGAAAGTAGGATCGTTTGTATAGTTGAGCGTGGTCTCCTCGCCGTCAGTGGCGACCAGCGCGTTTGCGCTACCCGCACACCGCAAGACGGCGTAAGCCATCATAGTTTCGATATCGTCCGGGTGTGCGGCTATGAATAAAGTCTTCTTCATGTTTTCTAGTAGCAGTTATAAGTATCTATAAAGAGTATACAGATAAGAAACGTAAACGTTGAGCGGGTACATACCATGATCGGACATACAAAACACTAATGATACAATATACTCTGTATGCCCGAAACAAATACAAACAGAAATCAGCATATTTATAATGTTGAAATTGAAGATGCACTCCAGGCGTTTAGGTCTTCTGCCCAAGGCCTAAGCGACCGAGAGGCCGCAAAACGGTTGTATGAATACGGCCCTAATGCGCTTCACCCAAAGAAAGAACCTTGGCTCAAGCGGTTAATCGAGCCGTTTTCAAGCGCGTTTGTACTGGTATTACTGTTTGCGTTGGGCTTAAGCGTTATCGAACATAAGACAGTTGATGCTGTGATTATCGGTGTTATTGTCGGGGTGAACGCTCTTATATTCTACTTCCAGCAATATTCGGTCAGCAGGGTGCTCAAAACGCTCAGGCAACAAGATGTAGCTCACGTACATGTGTTAAGGGACGGTGAAACCAAGGAAATCAACAGCGAACACCTGACCTATGGTGACATTATTCATGTCGAAGAAGGCATGAAGATACCGGCTGATGGCCGTTTGATAGAAGCCAATCAGGTGCATGCCGACGAGGCCTTGCTGACGGGTGAATCGTTGCCGGTACATAAGCATGCGGGTGCCATTGACGGTGAAAAGCAGCTCTACGACCAAAAGAACATGCTGTTTAAAGGCACGTACATTAAGGGTGGTAGCGGATTTATGTTGGTGACCGGTATTGGTAACCAGACTGAGCTGGGGAGCATTAGTACACTCGCCAGTATGGCCGATATGGGCAAGTCGCCTATTGAGCGCAAAATAGATGACCTTACTCGTAAACTTATCATCGCCATTGCCTGTGCTGCCGCTTTGGCGCTGGCTTTGGCAATCTACCGGGGCATTGCGGTTGAAGAAGCTTTACGCTTCAGTCTGGTGATCGTTGTCTCGGCTGTACCTGAAGGGTTGCCGGTAGCACTGACCATTGTGTTACTGCTCAGTGCCCGACGTATGGCCAAGGTGCATGCACTCGTCAAAAAGATATCCAGTATTGAAACCATGGGTGCGCTAACGATGATAGTGACCGACAAAACAGGTACGATTACCCAGAACAAGCTTTCGGTCGCCGACAAACACACCACGCATGGTACCCCGCATACGTTTGATGAAGTTATGCGGGCCAGTTTGAACGGCAATGGTGACCATGCTGGTGATTCGCTTGATCAGATACTCCGTGATGCAGTGCCCCACATTGAGGTGCCAGCAACGTGGCATAAAGTGAAAGAGTTTGCGTTCAACCAGCAATTGCGGGCGAGTGGCATTGTGTGGCAGCATAACGAAGGCTACACCCTGTTTATTAAAGGTGCACCAGAACATGTACTAAGCCACTGTAAGGTTCATCATCGTAACGATAGCCGCGTCTTGCAAGCTTTAGAGGACTTTACCGGCCGTGGGTATCGTACTATTGCGTTTGCCCACAAGGACTTGCGGGCAGTACCTGCTGCTTTAGACCACACTGCATTGAGTGACATGGCTTTTGATGGCTTTGTCGGTATGGCCGACCAACTAAGACCACAGATTAGTCAGGCGGTCGTGGAGGCGCATCGCGCTGGAGTAAAGATAGTGATGTTAACTGGTGACCATGTGGTCACAGCAGGCTTTATCGCAAACCAGGTAGGTATTGTCGAACATGAGGGCCAAGTGAGGGATAGTGCGATACTGGCAAACGGCAATACGGACGACATATATGCAGCACTCCAGACAACGCGTGTATTTGGAAGGGTTCTGCCGGAGCATAAGTATGCGCTGCTTAAGGCGCTAAAAGGCAAAGAAATTACGGCTATGACTGGTGACGGCGTCAATGACATACCGGCGCTTGTTGAAGCCGATGCCAGTGTTGCCATGGGTGGTGGTACTGATGCTGCTAAAGATGCTAGTGACATTGTGCTCCTGGACAACAATTTCCACACTATTGTATCGGCCATGAAAGTCGGTCGTACGGCATTGGCAAATATTCGTAAGATGCTTATATATCTGCTTGGCACAAGCTCCGGCGAAGTATTAACCATGATATTTGCCCTTATTCTAGGCATACCACTGCCCGTAGCAGCTATCCAGATCTTATGGATAAACCTGGTTACCGACGGAGTATCGGTTATCCCACTAGGCTTGAGCCCGGCTGAACCGCGACAGATGCTACAGCCGCCTCGTCACCCAGATGCCCCACTTTTAAATACCCGGCAAGTTACTCGAATACTTACCATGAGTATCGTCATGAGCGTCAGCGTACTACTGGTGTTTACGCATAATTTAGACAAGGGTCACGTATACGCCCAGACTCTGGCATTCCTAAGTCTAATTGTAGTGCAGTGGGCCAATGCCCTTAACGTCAATGTTGAGTATAAGTCGTGGATTTATAACTTCGTTAGGCCTAATTTCAAGTTATGGGCAGCAATAGGGGCTTCTATCTTGTTGCAGGTGGTCGTGTTTATGACACCACTTGGTAAGTATCTGGAGGTAGTCCCAGTAGTATGGCAGGATGCAGTAATTGCGATTGTAGTACCCGTCATAGCGGTACTTATTGCCGTTGACATCCACAAATTCATCTGGCAGCGTCTTTCCAAAAGTGTAAAGCTTTAGTGCACAGTAAGCATTTCTTGATAGCACGCATGTGACGACTCAAAATTTTCTTTTATAAGCGCATCAACTTGCTTGAACCTCGCCCGCCCCATATACAGTCAAACCTCAGTTTAAGTCACTTCGGCAAAGAGGGGCTACCTTGGGAGCAGGTGGTGCAGGCTTAGAAGCGTTATTCGATATCACGTTTACGGAAACTGAGCCACGCAATGAGGCCTGTGAGTACTATAGTCGCTAGTAAGTACGCTATAAGCGTAGTTGCTACACTGCCGTGAAGAATATCGTATGGATTATAGTAGTGGTAAGGGAGTAACTTTGAGGGTGCTTCTATCCAGTCTGACAAACCGGCAAGAGAAGTCAATAAGTAACCGCCAAAGGCAAACAGCGTGGCAATACCGGCACTGGCACGACGGGCAAATGCCCCGGCCGTTAACATGAAGGCAATAGCGCCAAAGCTTATTGATAACAGTAGCGTATAGAACGTAGCCAGGAGCAATTTGTCGATGCCCACCTCGAGCCCTACGATTTGGCCAACACCGATAATGGTGGCCGCTACAATAAACCCTACGAATACCACAATCAGTACGCCGGCAAGGGCCTTCGCTGCCAATACTGTTGAACGACTGATCGGACGTGCCAATAGGACTTCTAACGTGTGTGCCTGCTCATCACGGGCTAAAAGCGAACTGCCTAAGCTAATTGTCATAATTCCGAGGAGTAGCGGCAAGGTTGCGTAGTATAATTGTGCGTTTAAATAGCCGGTAGGTGATAATAAGTCGTCACTATTGCTTTTGAGTGAGCGCAGTGTTTCGGGTAGCTGCTGCAGGGTTTGGTTGAATTGCTGTGCCTGGTCACGAATTGATGGATAGACGAACATAATCACGGCAACTAACACTATGAGTCCTGTGCACCACCAAAATATAAAAGCGCGTCGCTGGTTTATCTCCCATCGTATAATAGGTATCATTTTTCATCCTCGTATACATGTAAGAACTCTTTGCCTAGGTCTGTCCGGGCGCTTGTAAGCGTTCTTATATTCTGTTTAGCGAGAAAGGCAAGAAATGGTGCAAGGCTGGTAACGCTTACTGTCACTTTGTTCTTTGTTTGAGTTAGTATGTTTGCCACACTGGAAAGATTGGCTGGTACTGTGCCAGCAAATTCGATCACATATTGTTGGTTGCTACTGTTGTGTAGGTCGGATACTTTTTGCTCAGTAACCATAGCCCCGTCTTTGATAATACCAACCCTGTCGCACATCTGTTGTACTTCGGCCATGTTATGACTGCTAACGAAAACCGCCGTGCCGCGTTGTTTGCGCTCAATAATTACCTCATAAAACATCTCCTGCATGATGGGGTCCAGACCACTGGTTGGCTCATCCAGTATAAGGACTTCCGGCTCGTGCATGAGCGCTTGGACAATGCCGAGCTTCTGGCGGTTACCTTTTGACAGTTGGTTAATAGGCCGGTCTAATTCTAGTTCGAAGGCTTCGATAAGGCCTATAAAATACGACTTGTTCTTAAGTGGCTGTAAAGCTTGCAAGTAGGTAAGTAGTTCGCGTCCCGTTGTTCTAGAATAGAGCGCTACTTCACCTGCCAGATAGCCGACGTGCCGCTTAGCAGCAATACTATCACGCACCACATCAAGGTTATGGATAGTGGCTTTGCCGCTCGTCGGCTGGATAAAGTTGAGCAGCAAGCGGATAGTTGTAGTCTTGCCGGCACCATTAGCACCCAAGAAGCCATATACTTCGCCGGGCAGCACACGCAGCGATACATCTTTCAAAGCATAGCTATGTATGCCACGGTACTGTTTGCTAACCTTGGTTAGTTGTATGGCAGCAAGAGTCGAAGAGTCAAGCATTAGCTAAATAATACTCGGTTTAAGCAGCTATCGCTAGTTTGCTCGAAAAACGCGGATTAGTCTAATTAGCTATGCTGTTCAATGTGCCATTACTGCTGAGCGTAGCTACAGGCGCGTCAATCTTTTGAATCGCAACCACGGTCAGTATGAGTAAAACAAAAAGCACTATTGTGCCTAATCTTCTTTTCATGTGCTTATAGTATAGCGCACTTGTAAAGTACTTAGTGAATCCGAGGTGTGCATAAATGATGAGTATGTAGCCAAGACAAGTGAAACTGTATATTCGTCATGACACCTAGGATAGACAGGCAAAACCATATTACGTTAATATAACGCAGCAGCTTCTACTTGTGGAACGAGCAATAGCAAACACTTAGAAGCAGGTATCAAGCTATTTGCTAAGCTATAGCTTGTGGCCGTATCGACGTTTTATGCGTAGTGGAGTCAACTTTGTCCACGAAAGAGTTAGTCATATCGTACAGTTCTTGGAAACTATAAGGTTGTACGCCTTTTTCGCTTAGTTCTTCGTATTTATTAATAGCCGGCTTGTAGAATTCCGTTCCTGTCGGCATCTCAACTATTGTTTTCAATATCGAAGACATGAATGCCCGTGGTAACTCCCGCCTAATCTTTCTTTCGGACATGCCAAACTTACCAATATCCTCTAATACGGATTTGTAATGGGGGTGTTTATAATCTAGGGTAAACTCATATACGCCTGATGATATCTCCGAGCTTAAACGCTCATAAGCGAATGCATGGTTGCGAATAGGCTTTTTGGCTTCTTTCTTATAGGATATAAGATCCACAGCAGATAATACATATTTGTCTTCATAGGACTCGCCAACATATACAGCGTATGCGTTTTTCGTCGGCCTACCATGAATATCTTTCGCATTGTCTATAAAATGTAAGTCTTCCCCACGGGTCTTTTCAACAAGCGATGTCCTCGTAGAATGGTCAAAGAGGCTCTTATCGGTATTGGTATAGAAACGACTGCCTTCAGGAGGGGTATCACCCTCATTTAAGTTCCGGATCATCAAGTTGTCTATAAAAGTATAACGGGCAAGATCTCTTGCAAAATTTTGCGGTAAGTCATTCCGTATCTTAGACCGGTAGGCGCGTTCAGTAATAAAACGCGGCAATAACACAAAGTCATTTTTCAACATTGGTGCATTATAGCAGTATTATGCATATTTGTCAATACCTCTTTAGATTAAGACCGGCGTAGATTGATGCTTTGATCCACCAGAGGGGACTTTAACACAAATAGTACGTCTAAAAAGTCTCTATAAATTAAGTTAGTTTCGTTACTTCATCCTTGTCGCATAAGTACTGGGCTTACTGTTCTTCGAAGAAATGTAAGTGAGCAATTTCGTTTGGTAGAAACCCCTTTTCATGTTTAAAATCGGCCTCCCATGTATAGCCTTTCTGGTAGCCCAGATCTTTCATGAGTTTCGTAGGGGCATTACGTAGGTGGAGCGGTACTACCAGGTCTGGATAATCCCTAGCAGTGGCTTTGGCTTTGGCCATAGCGTCGGCTACGGCCCGGGACTTCTTGGTCTTGGCTAAGACGGTAGCGCAATGGTAGAGACTGTACTCGCATTCCGGCATGCCGATACGTTCAACAGCCAGAAAGGTTGATATTGCTAGGTTGAGGGCAGCAGATGCGGCGATGCCTACGTCTTCTGACGCAAAAATGACCATCCGCCGGGCAATGAACTTGGGGTCTTCGCCGGCCTGGAGCATGCGGGCCATATAATATAATGCAGCATCTGGATCGCTCCCACGGAGTGACTTAATAAAGGCACTGATGATGTTGTAGTGGCTCTCGCCAGCTTTGTCATAACCAGGGACGCGTTTTTGGGCGGCAGTAGTAATGATGTCTGGCGTAATTGCCTTGTCGGTAAGCTGCACGGCTAATTCCAGGTTACCCAATGCAACTCTGGCATCACCACCTGAAAGCTCGGCAAGTAAGTCGATACTTTTTGCCGGCAGGCGTTTGGCAGTCAGCTTTTCTGCTTTTGCAGCTTTTTTCAGGATACTGCCGATGTCCTCCTTAGAGAGTGGCTCTAGTACAAGTACTCTGGAACGGCTGAGCAACGGCGTGATAACTTCGAAACTGGGATTTTCAGTCGTAGCGCCAATAAGTACAAGCGTGCCGTCCTCGACGTGAGGTAAAAAGGCGTCCTGCTGGGCTTTATTAAAACGATGGATCTCATCGACAAATAAAATAGTACGCATGCCTAGGCGTTGGTTCACTTGGGCGTCCGCGACTACGCGGTTAACATCTGCTTTACCTGCGTTTACGGCGCTAAGTTCAATAAACTCAGCACCAATATCTTTGGCTATAATGCGTGCCAAGGTAGTCTTGCCACTACCTGGCGGCCCCCACAGTATCAGGCTGGTAGGTTGTTTCCGCTCTATAATTTGCCGGATAATCTGCCCATGATCTACAAGATGCCTCTGGCCAATAATCTGGTCGAGGCTTACCGGGCGCATGCGTTCGGCAAGGGGTTGCTGCATATTTGTAGTATAGCCGTTCATACTTTTGATACAATGAGCTTACTAAAGAGGTGTGGTAGATGAACAAATATATCAAGTGGGCAACGGGCGGAGCCCTTCTAACAGCAGTACTAACCGTAACATTGGTTAGTGTGGCCTATGCCCAACGCTTTTCGCGTACCGTTGACCAGGATGAGACGGTTAATAGTTCGCTCTACAGTGCCGGCAAGGTTGTTGCTGTCAACGGCATCATCAATGGTGATGTATTCTGCGCTGGTGAAACCATTACCATTGATGCGGAAGTGCATGGTGATGTTATCTGTGCAGGGAGTGATGTTACGATAGCGGGGAAAGTTGATGGTGATGTCCGGGTTGCCGGGCAAACAGTCGTAATTGAAGCAGATGTAACGGATAGCGTTACGATCGCTGCCCAATCGTTCTCGCTGGACGCTAATGCCACAGTTGGTCGTGATCTGACAGCAATGGGCGACACGCTTAACATCAAAGGTGCGGTTCTGCGCGATGTCCTGGCGAGTGGCAATGTTGGTACGCTCAATGGTTCTATTGGCCGGAATGTTCGTTTTGATGGCAATAAACTGGTGTTAAAAAGCAATGCCGCTGTTGCTGGCACTGTCGACTATACAAGCAAAAACAAAATTGACGTTGCAGCAGGTGCTGTAGTTGCTGGCACGACCAAACAAACTGTACCCGAAAAGTCCAATGATAGCTCAGTACTTACTCGTCTTACTACCTGGCTCTATATATTTACACTAGCCGGGTTAATCCTGATAACCAGTGCGCTAGCTTTCTTCTTCCCGAGGTTACTGGTCCGTACAAGTGATAGAATCAGAACTAAATTTGGAATAACGCTACTAGTTGGCGCAAGCGCCACGCTTGTTGTGCCTATGCTTCTTGTCGGGCTTGCAGTAACGGTGGTTGGCATCCCGCTTGCCCTATTCCTGTTTTTGGCTTGGATATTTGCTTTCGCTCTCAGTGGCCCTATTGTCAGCTATTACGTCGGCAGCTTAGTATTAAGTAAGAGAACTAAGCAGCAGGTATGGATTGCTTTAGCAGGTAGTCTGGCCTTAGGCTTATTGTACTTCCTCCCATTCATAGGCACACTCCTATTCATGGTAGCTTCCTGGTTGGGCCTCGGCGCGCTCCTGCTTACGCTACAGCCATACGTGCGCCAACGCGACAAAAAAATGTAAGGCTCAGCATGTCGTTCGAAGCTGGCTGGCCTGCGCTTCGTCAGGATTGCTCTTGATAAAAAGTAATGCTTATGCCATAATAATAGTAAATAACTTGCAAGCGCTGGCAAGGAGCGCGTATTTTCCATATGGCACAGACTGTTCAAGATCCCACCAAGATTCGCAATATTGCGATTATCGCCCACGTTGACCATGGCAAGACTACCTTAGTTGATGGTTTGTTAAAGCAATCCAAAACGTTCCGCGACAACCAGGCTGAAATGAGCCAAGACCTTATTATGGATAGCGGCGACCAGGAACGTGAGCGTGGTATTACCATTACTGCCAAGGTGACTGCCGTCCAGCATGACGATTACCGTATTAACATTATTGATACTCCAGGACATGCCGACTTTAGTGGTGAGGTAGAACGTACCCTAAACATGGCTGACGGCTGTATCCTGATTGTAGACGCCCAGGAAGGCCCGATGCCACAGACCAAATTTGTACTTGGCAAAGCTCTCGCGGCCGAACTAAAACCGATTGTTATCATTAACAAAATCGACAAGTCGAGCAGCCGTATTGCTGAAGTTGAAGATGAATTAGCTGATCTATTCCTGGAGTTGGCCGTGCACGAAGACCAGTTACATTATCCAGTATATTACGCTATTGGCCGCGCAGGGAAGGCATGGACTACGCCACCCACTAACCCAGAGGATGACGCTAGCCTTGACCCTATCTTTGAGGCCATTATCAACAATATACCAGCTCCTTCTATCGAGATGGACAAGCCTTTCCAGATGTTGGTAACGGCGCTGGCCTGGGACACCTACAAAGGCAAATATGCTATCGGCCGTATCACCCGTGGCCGCATCAAAGCAGGTGACCAAGTGGCCCTTTGCAAGACTGACGGCTCAATGACAAAGTCCAAAATAGAAATGGTATTTATGAGCCGCGGTATTAACAAGTTCGAAGTGGGGGCAGGTGCTGCAGGCGATATTGTACAGCTGACCGGTATCGCTGACGCACGCATTGGTGAAACAATTGCCGATGCCGACCATCCCGAAGCATTACCCGTACTTGAGGTTGAAGCACCGACACTCAAAATCTACTTAGGGCCTAACACAGCTCCTACCAAGGGAATAGAGGGCCAGTTTACGACCAGCCGTCAAATTGGCGAACGTCTGGCCAAAGAGCTTGAGACAAACGTAGGTTTACGAGTCGAAGACAAAAGCATCGGTTTTTTGGTTTCGGGTCGTGGCGAACTTCACTTAAGCGTGCTTATTGAAGCAATGCGCCGTGAGGGCTATGAATTCGAAGTCGGCCGTCCCCAAGTAGTCACCAAAGAACAAGACGGGCAAGTGATGGAGCCTATTGAAGAACTGATTATCGAAGTGCCCGCCGAACACGTTGGTACAGTACAAATGGAACTTGGCCAACGTCGCGCAGTGCTTAAAGAACAATTTGCCAGCCCTAAGGGTGTGACCAAGCTAATATACGAGATGCCGACCCGGGCATTGCTTGGTTTGCGAAACATTTTAATGACTAACACCAAGGGTACGATTGTCATGAATAGCCTGATGATTGGCTATCAGCTTCTGGGCCCTGCACTGCAGCAGCTCCGTAACGGTGTCCTTATTGCTTTCGAAAGCGGCGTCACTACGCCCTATGCCTTACAGAATGCTGAAGCTCGTGGTACTTGTTTTATAGGTCCTGCCGAGAAAGTCTATGCTGGTCAAATTGTTGGCCTTAATACCCGCCAGGAAGACATGGAAATCAATGTGTGTAAGGCAAAGCATTTGACCAACATGCGTAGCTCGAGCAGCGATGGTGTTGTACAGCTAACCCCTCCTACCATTCTGAGCCTGGAACAATGCCTCGACTTCATCGAGAACGACGAGTTGCTGGAAGTGACTCCCAAGAGCTTACGGCTCCGCAAACGCGAACTCGATCCCACCAAACGCAAACGCGACAAAAAAATCTAGCTAAAGAACGTGCTGGCTATAAAGCCGCCAGCCGGTTTACAATATCTACATGCTGGATATTAGTGACGAAGACTTTGCTGTTTTAATTACTGAAGTTATGAATGAGTTACCGCAGGAGCATATGGATGCGGTACGCAATGTTGCTATAGTGTATGCCGATACACCCACGCCCGAGCAACATGAGAGGTTGAGATTGCGTGATGGTCAAAGCCTGTTTGGTTTATATGAAGGCGTACCGCTAACACACCGTCAAGGTAGAAGCGGTTATCCGCCAGATAAAATTACGATATTCAAGATTCCGGTGTTGCAACATGTTACTAGCTACGGGGAGCTCAGAGCTAAAGTTAAGCATACTATCTGGCACGAAATAGCCCACTATTTTGGCCTTGACCATCCGGCTATATATGCTCTTGAGAACAGACCACCACCTACCACGAATCTATAATCTTGCTTCTAACAAAGGTGCTAAACTGCGACACGACTATGTACGAAAAAATGACTGCTAAAACTGACACTACCCCATATAAAGGCCACACTGGTCTGTATGCTGCAGGCCTGCTTCTCAGCATACTGCTACTTGTTACTTCGGCTTTTATTGCCAGCAAGGGAACTATAACGGGCTGGGAGTACCCATGGTTCAAGAAAGTCAACGATTTGCCCGCCAGCTGGCAGGTGGCCATGTCAGCTATTACACTCATGGGTAGCCAGTGGATGGTATTGATTATCGTCGTTGGATCCTTTTTTGCCAGATTCTACCGTTTAGCTTGGCGCCTAACCCTGTCCGTCTTTATCGGGCTGGGCTTAGGCATACTCCTCAAGCAATTAGTCAACCGTGCCCGCCCGGGAGAATTATTTACAGATATACAGGTACGCGTATTTGAGGCAGGCATGGGATTTCCATCGCTCCATACGACAATTGCGACCATAGTCGCACTTACATTATTGCCTTATCTGCCACGGAAGTGGCGTTTGATCGTCCCAACTATGATAGTGGCGGTAGGCGTATCACGTATCTATCTTGGTGCGCATGTACCTCTGGATGTCATCGGCGGTATGGCATTGGGAACGGCAATAATAGCAACCTTAAGAGTACTGCCGCAGCCCCTACGTGTTCTGATGCGTATTGATTGAACGGCGCCTAAACGGGCAAAAAGAGATATACTAGTATGACTATGCTTATAGCCGTGATTATTTTGGGTGCACTTTGCGTTGTAATGCTGGTACTACTCGTTATTCAGCTTCGTAAATCTGCTATGCCGCACGACGCAACCAATACTGCTTTGTTACTTAAAGAAGACTTAAGCCGGCTGAGTGATGACATTACTAAATTTAAAGACGGTTTGCAGAACCAGATTACTGACCGGCTCGACAAAAACCAGGAGCTGATGCGCGATTCGGTTACCAGACAATTCAGTGCCAGCTCCAAACTTATTACCGACGTCACGGAACGCCTTACGAAACTTGACGAAACAAACAGACGGGTAGTCGATGTGGCTGCTGAGCTGCGTACACTACAAAACGTGCTGCAGAACCCTAAACAACGCGGGGTTTTAGGGGAGTACTACCTGAACCAGGTGCTTGAGAATATGATGCCACCGGACCGCTTCAAAATGCAATATACCATATGCAAGGACGATCAGGGCCACGATCTGATTTGCGACGCTGTTATTATGCTCGACAAGGGTCGGATGCTGCCTATTGATTCCAAGTTCACGCTGGAAAACTATAATCGCTTGGTTGAAGAAAAGGATAAAGTACAGCGTGACGTCCTGGCTAAGGCGTTCAAAGCCGACCTTAAGAACCGGATTGACGAGACGGCTAAATATATCCTTCCTAACGAAGGAACCATGGACTATGCTTTCATGTTTATCCCTTCCGAAGCTATATATTATGACCTGCTGGTTAACAAAGTGGGCATGACCAATACCTCAGCACGTGACCTCATTGAATACGCGTTCCAGGAAAAGAACGTCATTATAGTCAGCCCGACTACTTTTATGGCGTATTTGCAGACTGTTATGCAAGGGTTGCGTAGTTTGCAAATAGAAGAGCAGACCAAAGTGATCCAAAAGCGCGTGGGGGAACTTGGCCGGCACATAAGTATGTACGAACAGCATATGCAGAAGCTTGGGAACAGCTTGGGGGCAACAGTTGGCCACTATAACGTTGCGCACAAAGAACTCAAAAAGATTGATAAGGACGTGATTAAAATTGCCGGTACAGCTGCATCAGTTGAACCACTGGCGCTAGACCGACCTAGCCTGGATGACTAGTTGTTTTTGAGGCCTTCAGCCAATCGAGCGCCACGGCCGCTGTCCAACTGAAGTTTGAGGCGCCCAGCGGCTCGCCGGTGAGTGGATTAAAGTACTCGTGGAATTGCCCTTGTCGGATAAGCTCGAGAGAGCTTTCTATGAGCGCCTCGGCATGTTCGTTGTAGCCGTACCGTTTGAGCCCGTCAGCGACTAACCAGTTAGTGTTGAACCATGTTGGGCCTTGCCAATAGCACTCAGCGTCGAACCATGGCGAGTTAAGTGGAACGCTGGGTAGAGGATAAGGTGGTCCGAAGACATGCTCGTTTTCTATGGATTTGACGAGGTGAGCGGCTTTTTCTTTGCTTATGCAACCTGCGTATAAGGGAAGGAGCGAGGCTACC
>JBGTMJ010000038.1:0-38327 GCA_041743655.1 Saccharimonadales bacterium (SeqCode)
TACTGATAGTGGTAACCCAGTTAAAGTTGGTGGCAAGTACAACACCACCCCCCCAACCTTAACCAATGGACAACGCGGTGACGCACAACTAGATGTCAACGGGAACAGTAAGGTGACACAGGCTACGTTGGTGGCGGGGGAGAGCCTTACTGATGATGTATTAGGGATTCAACATAAACCAGTTGTCTCTTCAACGTATTCAGCTAATAGATTTGGAATTTTCGGGACTGACGTTGATGTATCCGTCAAAGCTGCAGCCGGTAATATACACAGCATCATTGCTTCAAACAAAAATGCGGCGCTCAGATATCTACAGATATTTAACAAGGCATCAGCTCCGGTAGGTGGTGACGTACCAGTCTTATCAATGCCAATTGGGGCAGGAACAGCAACAAACCCTACGATTTTACCTATTGGAAGAGAGATTTTTGGTAACGGGGGGCAATACCTCTCGGCCGGAGTCGCAGTGGGCATTTCCACCACAGAAGCTACCTTTACGGCAGCGACCACGACAGATCATGATTTTTATGGGGAGTATGTATAGTACATGCCCAGGATAATAATAAAAGATATACCAACTTACGCCCTTCAATTTGATGGGATAAATGATAGATTGAGTTTTGGCAATATCTTTAACACTGTTCACACTTTTACAAGCACTTTCTGGTTAAATACCACCACACTTCCCTCAGGTAATTTTGAGGTACCTTGGGGGTATGGAAACAGCCGTTGGTTCTTTATTTATCCTGGCGCAAGCAGTGCGATGCGCTTCACGGTTAAAACAAGTGGTGTAGAACGGATAATGGGAACATCTGGCTCTTTAGGTTTAGGCGTTTGGGTCTTCTGTGCTGGCTACTATAATGCTGCAACAGGCCTGGGCGGATTAAGAGTATACAATGCCAACGGTGGTTTAGTGTACGCTAATGAAGCCACGATTACCCCGGCAAATCCAGACTCTACAGCTACAGCTCTAACAATGGCTTTCGACCCTAATAGAGGGTTTCATGTTGATATGATAGGTGATGACCCGAGATTCTATGGCGCTGTACTGACGCACGAGGAAATAGATGGCCTTGCGGAACATACTGAGCCAGATAATGTGAATCTTCTTTTACATGCAGAGTTAGACGTGCAAAATGGAACGCAGGCTTTTTGCAGAGTAGGTGACAGGAGTGGTTACGTTGGAACCCTTGTAAATGGTCCTACTTATGTTTCCGGTATAGTCCCTAAGCATAGGCTTCCAGCAGCAATCTAAGTAAGATATGGCATTTGTACAAACTTCAGGGGTTGATTTCACATTAAACGGTCAAATATGGCGTCCTTTTGGTGGTGCAACCTATGGTTACTATGGTTCCAATGCCGCATTTGCTAATCGGGTTTCCGCTGCAACCTCAGCAGGGTATAACATCCTTCGATATATAAACTTTCTTCAGACTCTGCCATACCCTACGTTATATGATTCTGCTGCTGGATCAGAATTTAATGAAACAGTGTGGTCCAAGGTAGATTACGGGCTTGATCAGGCTAAACAAGCAGGTATCAAAATCCTTTTGGATTTATCTGATATTCAGGGTGTGAGTGATGTCAGGGGATATACGTTTGGAGATGCAAATCACTTAGCGTTGTACCAAAGCTTTGTTAATTGGCTGGCTGTGAGAGTAAACACAGTTAATGGAAGAGTGTATAAGGATGATGACACCATTGCCATCTTTGCCATATCAGGAGAAGTAGGACAAGCGGGTGCCATTGGAAGCACCACTAATTATGATACCTATCACGTAATCGGAGGGTACATGAAAACGGCGGGATTCCAGCAAATCATCCATCCTGGTGGGCAAAAGCCGGAGCAGAATCTTTCTGCAAGCTATGGGCACACCAACTATAGCCCAGGAGATTATTTATCTTCTCCCAACATTGATTGCATTAGTGTCCACCCGTACTATACACAGCAGAATATGCTGGATCTCCATCCAGAATTACAGAGTTATTCAATAGCAAACAATAAACCATGGTTTATAGAAGAATTCGGGTATCTGGGAAGTGAAAAGGATATAGTAAGTAGCTTTCGTTTTATGTATAAAAAAGGGTTTAAATACGGGAGTGCCGGACATTTATTCTGGAATTTTGATAACAGCGGCAGAGATGGGTATGGATATGCCGGCTATGAAGTATCACCTTATTTACCCGAGCTTTATCAATTGACCAGAATTTATGCCAAAACAACGGCGTATTCGCCGAGATTAATGGTTATCTAATATGGCATTTGTACAAACTTCAGGGGTTAATTTCACTCTTAATGGCAATTTATTCATTCCTTTTGGTGCAAGTATTTATGACGATCTCTACTATGCAAACAGATTCCCTGCAAAGCTAGATGATTGTGTCATTATGGGCTTGAATATGGTGCGGTTTGTTAACTTTCTCAATACCGCAGCAACCACAAATATTGAATTTACCGAGGCTTACTGGGTAATTATTGACCAATGTTTAGAGTATTGTCGAGAACGAGATTTGAAAGTATTACTTGATCTTTCAGATTTTAATGCAATAACGACAAACAGAGGTTTCTTGTTTGGTGATTCTAACTGGCTTAGTCAAGCAAATACCTTTTATACATGGGTCTTTAATAGAGTAAATACGATTAATGGGCGAGTGTATAAAAACGATGACACGATAGGGATTATTTCTATTGTTGGAGAACTAACTGCCTGGCATGGACAACAGCGGGATGGGTACATAGCGGCAGGCGGTTACATAAAAGCAGTAGATTCAAACCATATTGTTCATGCAGGAGGGCAGTATGTGCAGGTTATATTTGACGCAAGCATGGGGAGCTATCAAGGCTATGTACCCTCAGACATGGCGAATTGCCCTAATATTGATTGCGTATCTATTCATCCATATGGGTATACTACGTCAGACGTAGTAACCTTCTTCCCATTACTTAAACAATATGCGCAGGGAAGAAATAAGCCGTGGTTTGTCGAAGAATTTGGATTTGATCAAACATTTTACAGTGAAGTAGAACGGGCTAATAAAATGCAGTTTATTTATAAGCAAGGATTTAAAAACGGGAGTGCCGGACATTTATTCTGGAATTTTGATAGTGGTGTTGGGGCAGGATATGGTGTCAACCCTAATACTCACGCTACATATAATATGGTTAAAATATTTTCACAAACAACAGGGTATAGCCCGAGGTTAATAGTCACCTAATTATGGCATTTGTACAAACTTCAGGTACTAAGTTCACTCTTGACGGACAGGTCTGGGTTCCTATGGGAGGAACAACCTATGATATTAGTTGGCCGCGCACGAATGCCAATGCAGACTCCTATATAAATGCTGCAGTCGCCATGGATCTTAATATTATCCGCATTGTTAATTTTTTTGGTGATGATTTAGGTTTAAATGAAGCACAGTGGGCGCACGCCGATTATATTCTTAACAAAGCAAACTCGGTAGGCTTAAAAGTATTACTGGATTTATCCGATTACTGCGCGGTAACAACAAACATGACAAGTATCAGTTGTCCCTTCCCCGTAAACAGGCAAAACTGGTATGACTTTGTAGATTGGCTTTTTGCCCGTACCAATACGGTAAATGGAAGATTGTATAAGAATGACGACACTATTGCCATAATTGCGATAGTCGGTGAAGTCGGCGATCACGGCGGAACGGTGCTGAGAGATTTTTATAGTGATGTAAGTGCGAGGATTAAAGCAACAGGCGCGCAGCAGATAGTACATGCCGGGGGGCAAATCCCTGAAATCAGTTTAAGCAGTGATTGGACAACGACATGGGGCATCCAACAGGATATGTTATCAATTCCTACCATTGATTGCATATCAACACATCCGTATTACACACACCAGAATATGAGAGATTTATTCCCTTTGTTACAAGGATACTCGCAGGAGAAGAATAAACCATGGTTTATTGAAGAATTTGGCTATAATCAAACCGATCAAGCTGCCCGCAGAGACAGTACCCGTGAAGTATATATGCGACTAGCGTACAATTTAGGATTTAAATATGGCTCTGCGGGGGCAATATTCTGGAATATAGACAGCGGTTACTATAACTTTGATACAAATTCAGGCGGGGGTTTTGGCGTTAACCCAAATACGCCACTTGTGTTTAATACTGTTAAGAGATTCGCAAAGTATAAAACCTATTTACCAAGAAGACCAGTAGATTAATACGGCAACACCACATGCGGCATAGGGGCTAACGAAGATTATTTGGGAATTTTTTTGATGAGCTAGATCGCGGCTTGAGGTAAACACTGGTATTGCTTATAATACTGGCATAACCATAACTTAGGGGTGTTGACTATGCAAAGGCTCCCGACGCCTGGTGGTGACGACAACACCTGGGGAGACATCCTCAATAATTACTTGTCGGTATCTCTGAATGCTGATGGGACAATAAAATCCTCGGCATTAGATATTGCTTCTGGGGTTACGGTTGTTGTAGCGGCAAGCAATTCTGCGAACGCGCAACAGGCAAACTACACATGCACTGGCACCAATGACAACGTTATTATTCAGCAGGCAATTGATGCGTTGCCAGTAGTTGGTGAATATCAGGGTACCCCAAAGCCCGCCGGCCGGGTCATACTACTGGAAGGCGACTACTACATAAGCAGCCCCATAAGCTTGCAAAACGGTTGGGTTACTGTCGGAGGGCAGGGCCGCGCTACCAAGTTGCACATCCAGAGCGGTGCGAACTGCAACATGTTCAACCTGCGTGGGTGGAAGTTCACCTTCCAGGATTTCGAAATGGATGGCAATAAGGCTAACAATCCATCAATTGGCAATGCTTTTATGTTTGACGCGGTCTCGCGCAGCCACTTTACGAGGCTTGATATACATGACTTCTACATCGGCATTGAAGGCGACTACAACTCCATTAACAATCAGGTAGAAGACTGTTACATTCAGAATAATAAGCGTTATGGCTTGTCGGTATCCGCCGACTCCAACATACTCAATAACTTTGTTGTTGCCAACGGCGCAGACCTGCCTGCCCAATTCGATAGCTGTAACATCAAAGTCATTGGCTGGGACGTACGTATACATAACAACCATATATCCGGTGGTGAACGTGGCGTATTCGGTGATTGGGCAAATGACGTTGGTTTTTCGCATAACGTCGTTGAAGAAACGCAACGCGAAGCTATGTATATCCGTGGCCGGGCAAATGGCTGGCGCATTATACACAACTACTTTGAAGATTGTTCGCGTGCTGGGCTGAACCTCTATAGTGCCGTGAGTATCAGGGATATAGATGTGGCAGAACTTGGATGGAATAATATCATTAGTGACAATCGTTTTGGTGCCGAGATCCCAACCAACACCACCAACCATAAGTATTGTGTTGAGCTTGGCGTGCGGGCTGACTACACCATTATAGGGCTGAACAACATACACAACGGATACAGTACTGCTCCGTATTCAGTAGTGGAACCGAATATTACCATAGCCGATGTCAATACTGTGGCGAGTTGGAATGGGAAATTAAACTTGTCGGGCGGTACAATGACCGGGGCCATTACGCTTGCAGCTGACCCAGCAAGTGCGCTCCATGCCGCTACCAAGAATTACGTAGACTCCCGGTCGTTATCGATGCCACTCTCTACTAAGGCCACGGACTACGCTGCGACGATCAACGACTACACACTTCTTGGCAACGCTACTTCTGGAGCCATAGTTATTGCCTTGCCCTCGGCTGTTTCGAACGTTGGTAAGGTGTATGTAATTAAGAAAATAGACGTGTCGGCAAGTACCGTAACTGTCGCGACAACTCTAAGCCAGACAATTGATGGCAGCACGACAAAAGTACTCGCGAGCCAATGGAAATTCGTAGCCGTACAATCCGACGGCGCAAACTGGCAGACGATTGGTGACAATTAGGCTTTAGGCCTAACTAAAAAGCATGATACACGGTGCGATGCATGATGGCGGCACGGTTTTTCATGCCATAAGGTGTATAATGTTGTGCAAACCTTAGAAATGGAACTTCTCATGCGCGTAACAGAAACAGCACCTCCGGTGTCTCTTGAATCATTTAAGCATACTAAGATCGTGGCCACGATCGGGCCAGCCACCGGTACGTACGAGAGTATTTATAAGCTCATAGATTCAGGGGCTAATGGTTTGCGCCTGAATTTCAGCCACGGCACCCATGAGGAGCGCCTGATTCATATCCCGTGGATCCGTAAAGCCAGCAAAGTACTTGGCAAACCAGTAGCAATAATCCAAGATTTACAAGGTCCAAAAGTGCGCCTCGGTGACTTTGAGGGTACGATTACGGTTAAGGCTGGCGAAACACTCAGTTTTGCCTATCAGGCTGACTACGCAAAGACCAGGCACATTCCTGTGCAGTACGACCTCAGCAAAAAGGTACAAAAGGGTGAGCGGTTGTACCTGTTTGACGGCAAAGTACGCACGCTTGTTACTAACGTCAAAGATGGCGTGGTATATGCCAAGGTTGAGAACAGCGGCACGCTGATTAAGCGTAAGGGCATGAATCTGCCGGATACTGACTTTAAGGGTGATATCCTGACCAAAAAGGACATGGCTGACATTACGTTCGGGGCTACACAGGATATTGACTACGTTGCCTTGAGTTTTGTGCAGACTGCTGAAGATATTGATAACTTGCGCAGTATTCTCCAAGGCTTAGGCAGCAAAGCCAAGATTATCGCCAAAATTGAAACCAAAGCAGCAGTTGACAACATAGAGGCTATTACCAAAACCGCTGATGCTGTTATGGTCGCCCGGGGTGACCTGGCAGTTGAAACACCGGCCGAAACAGTCCCAGTCGTGCAGCGTGAGATTGTAGGCCTGGGCCAGAAATACGCCAAACCAACCATTATTGCGACACAGATGCTACTAAGCATGGTGGACATGCCCGAACCGACCCGTGCCGAAGTGTCGGACGTTGCCACCGCGGTATTTATAGGTGCCGATGCTGTCATGCTCAGCGAGGAGACGGCTAATGGTAACTATCCGATTGAAGCTGTACAGACGATGAAACGGATTCTGCTGTATACCGAGCGTCATTCACCAACCAAAATGTTGTATCCGTATGGGCACGAGCATACCATCCATAACGCGATTTCTACCAGTGTCCTCGCGCTTGCCGATAACATAGAGGCCAAAGCTATTGTTGCCGAAACCAAATCGGGCGCGACGGCTTTGCAAATAGCTTCGCACCGCCCAACTATCCCGCTTATCGCTGTTACCAGCGAGGCTGGCACGTCACAACAACTTGCCATTGCTTATGGGACAAAAAGCTATGTCCGTCCGGATGACCCGAACGCAGCCGTTAAGTTAAGCGAATGGCTGCAGCACAACCAGGTTTTCAAGAGCGGTGAAGTGGTTATTATGGTGTCAGGCCGCTACCCAGGCGTTACCGGTGCCACGGACACCATTAAAGTTCGTGCATTAAAATAATATTCTGCTTATAATGGTAAGCATAAGGGGTGAGGATAATGTTTACGAAGCAGACAATTCGCGATATTGATTTACGTGGCAAAAAAGTGCTCATGCGAGCCGACTATAATGTACCAATCGACAATGGTAAGATCACAGACGACTATCGTGTACAACAGTCGGTCAAGACTATCAAGGCCCTCCTGGAGCAGGATGTCCGCCTGATAATCTGTGCACACCTTGGCCGTCCGGAATCACCCAAAGACAAGCAATACAGTCTGCGGCCAGTTGCCGAACGGCTCAGCGAGCTGCTTGGACAGGACGTGCAATTTGTAGAAGATTGTATAGGGCAAGCAGCAGAACATGCGGCGGAAGCCTTGCAGCCAAAACAGGTTATGCTGCTCGAAAACCTCCGCTTCCACAAAGAAGAGGAAGCAAACGATGATGGGTTTGCGATCCAACTGGCTAAGCTGGGCGAGGTGTTCGTGCAAGACGGTTTTGGGGTTGTGCACCGGGCACACGCCAGCACAGAAGCTGTTACTCATCACTTGCCAAGCGTAGCTGGTTTGCTGCTCGAACAGGAAGTAGATAACATTACCCGTGTGATGGAAGCGCCGGAACGGCCACTCATGGCCATTATCGGCGGGGCTAAGATATCCGACAAGATTGATGTACTGCACCGCTTTATTGAGATTGCCGACTTTATTGCCGTTGGCGGTGCTATGGCTAACACCTTCCTGGCCGCCGAAGGCATAGATATAGCCAAGAGTAAATACGAACCAAACGACGTGCCTATTGCCCGCGATATCCTTACGGCTGCCCGCAAGAAAGCCAAAGAGCAGCGTTTTGTGTTCTACCTGCCGCAGGACGGTGTAGTCGCCCGGGAAGTAGACAAAACTACCCATACCCGTATTGTCGACTGGGACGCACATCTGATTGCCCAGGTAGAAAGCTACCCAAGGCAGCCACGCGAAGATAGCCGGGTGATAGCCGACAACGAAAGGATTCTGGACATCGGCCCATTTTCTGGTGCATTTATAGCCGGCGGCATACAGTTAGCCAACACGGTGGTATGGAACGGCACCATGGGTGTCACCGAAGTACCTGCAGTCCACGGCCCCATAGGACCGTTCTCGCATGGTACGCAGCTGATTATTGACGCTATGCTCGGTGAGTACGGGCACCGCCCGTTCAGCCTGGTTGGTGGTGGCGATACCGTTGGTTATCTTGGACAGCGCAAACTCATGAAGGCGTTTAACCATGTCTCAACCGGCGGCGGTGCCAGCTTGGAACTCATGGCTGGTCGCAAGCTGCCTGGAGTCGAGGCGCTTCAGGATAAGTAGGTGTATTAATAACAATGCTTATGCTAAGCTAGGAGTAAGTATTCAATCAGTATTATGGCAAGAAAAACACTTATTGTTGCAAACTGGAAGATGAACCTGAACACCAGTCAGGCGAGTATTATGGTGCACCGTTTGCAGGAGCGCGTGCGCACCCACCGTAACATCGAAGTTGTGCTGGCACCAAGCATGCTGACACTGCAGCCACTGAGCACGCAGATTGACCGCCGCAAATTCCGGCTGGCTGCCCAGAACGCCTACTCAAAAGACGAAGGCGCCTACACTGGCGAGGTATCGTTTACCATGCTGCGCGAACTAGTCCATTATGTGATTGTCGGGCACTCCGAACGCCGTATATATTTTGGTGAAACCTTACCGATTGTGCGCGACAAGGTAGCTGCGGCTATCCGCAACGAAATAGGCCCCATATTATGCGTAGGCGAGACCCAGCAGGAGCGCGAGGACGGACAGACCAAACAGGTATTGCACGACCAAATTGCAACCGCGCTGAGCGACCTGACCTCTCGGGATATAGACAATGTTGTTATTGCGTATGAACCAATCTGGGCGATCAGTACGTTTGGTGGTGAACTTGCCAAACCGCATGACGTAGAGGAGGCCATTACTTTTATCCGCTATCAGGTAGAACAATTGTACGGGCAAAAAGTTGCCGAACGGATGCGCGTACTATACGGTGGCAGCGTCGACGACAGTATTGTGAGCGGGTACCTGGCTGTACCCGGCTGTGACGGTGCATTGGTGGGCGGCGCCAGCCTCAACCCGTACAAATTCGCAGGCATAGTAGAAGCCGCATATCATTTGCAACATAATTTAGACCAAGACGATGAATAAAGAAGAACCCAAAGCAAAGCAAACTAAATCCCACGCCACGTCACAGAACAAAAAGGTATTTGACGTAGTCCGACCTGGCAAAGTACTGGCCTCGCCGTCATCCCGTCCGGTTATTGTCGGTCATAAACCACAAATACAGGATGACCAGTTTGTGCAGCCCACAGATGAGCATCCTACAAACAGTACCCCGTCTGAATCCACCGCTCCCTTAATGAGCCACAACGACGCTACCGAGGTAAAGCCCCTTATCGATAGTGACACAGCCGTAGCTGAACTGCCCATAGAAGAACAAAAGCCTACCGAAGAAGCCTCAGCGCCTCTGGCTCTCCCTGCTACGGCTTCCCCCGACGAACCGCAGAAAGAGCGGCAGCCTGTTGAAGAACCGGAACCAGAGCCTGAACCCCAACCCGAGCCCCAGGCCAAGGAGCCAACGCCAAAGCCCTCCCCGGAAAGCCTGGCAGTAAGCCAAGCGGTAGAAGTAGATAAAGGACAGGAAGACCGGCCTGCCGAACCCCAACCCATCGCTACCAAAACCGAACCGCCCAAAACCGACAAACTTGCTGAACTGGTTGACGAGGAAGAACTGCTTGAAAGTGACGAGTTCGACCTAGGCAAAGCGATAGTCTCACATCACAAAGGCCCCACAAGCTGGGGGAAGATACTGCTTTTATTCCTGTTACTTATAGTGCTGGTAGTTGCAGGACTAGATCTGCTGCTTGACGCAGGTATTGTAACGACCGGCTTTGACGTTCCGCATACGGACTTTGTCAAAAACTAAATACGATTTTTAGGGGCTTACTGGCCTCTTGTTGTCATGTGTTTTAGCACGACAACAAGCTGTCATTAGGCATTCTCCATCTGTTGATTTGCATGATTCCAACATTCTTACATACATAAGTATAAAAAGTTTGGCATGTTCAAAATTATAGTCGTATCATTGTAATGGATATCACATGGTATCCGGCTGTCTACACATCTATCTTATCTGTAAGCATCTACACTGTAACATGTAATTTAAACTTTTTTGCACCATCCATACCCGAAGGCTTTTCCTGCGGTAGGTCAGCAAAAGCTGATACCCACGACACATCAAGTATAACTACTTATTAGAATCGGGTATTCTCCAAGGCCAGTCCCCGGATGCGTTGTCTTGCACTGTTCATAGCCGAGTGCTTGTTTTTTTAACTCCCGCAACTCAAGCTCCCGCAGTACTGTATGCTCAAGGTGAGCCTTAACCCTCAACGCCAAGTTAGGGAGGTCAGTGCCACTACTCTGGCGAATTATTAGAATCAGCTGCTTCTGCTTGCTTAAGCTCATCGTAGAACTTGATGGCCAGATGTGCTGCTGCAATGGCTTGACCCTCAACCGTCCCATAGCGCTGAAAGTGTTCATCTAATTCAACTACCATCGTATATGCTTGATTCATTCTCGTTACAATTTGTTGATCGGATTCGGGAAGGCTTATATGTTCTGACCCTGTATTATCATGTTTACCTACGGATGTTCTAGATCCTTTTGCCATACGTATCTCCTAAAGCTTAGTTTTGAAACTATAACATATAAAGACGATTTTCATTATTGAGGTATTTCAGTTCGATAAGGCAGAATCACAAGGACGGACCTTACAAACTATGTCAGTTTGTTGTATAATGCAGACGAAAAGTAATTAATCCGTACATGGACTCTGTACCATTTAAGAGTTGTCAATGACAGGTGTCACATATAATCATTTCGGTTTTTTGAATGTAGGCGTTCCTGAGTTCTTGCTTGCCTTAATGCCAATACTTATCATAGTGGCATTCTTAGCTGTTCTTGTTTTGACAGCGTTTTACTTGCTGCAACCTACTAAACAGTTAGAACGACCACGCAAACCGAACACTGGAGATTTGGTCTCTTACTTTATTCTCGTATGGCTTTTAAATGCTTTTGGGCTGTTCATAGTCATTATGCTGTGGAGTAAAAATCATGTTAAGAATGGTGAATGGTGGGGTTGGTGGGATAGTAAAAAGAGAGGCCATAAGTAGAAGTACAAGGTCCTTCTTGTAGTTATTATAATATGGTCAGAGAAGCTGTCACAACTATTAACGCTATACAGTGGTATAGCCGTCATGGAGACGGCCAGTTTGCGAATGCTGAGGAGCTTGACCGTTACGACCATGCCGCCAGAACTTTGACCCGGAGAGCGGACTTCGCCAGCGTACTTGTCAAGCACATCGTTAATACACCACCTGGCAGTACCCTGGAGATCGCAGCTGGAACCGGCATAGTATCTGAGGTAATACAGGAACATATTCCAGAAACTATCTATACCGATATCGAGCCGGCAGCAATTGATGCATTGCGGAGACGCCTGGGCACGGCAGCGATTGAGCGAGCCGACTTCTTGAACCTTCCGTTTGGCGACCAAAGTTACGATACTGTGATTGGCGTAGGGGCATATAGGTATGTTCCATCGGAAAGAAAGCAGGAATTCTGGGATGAAATGCACCGTGTTCTTCGGCCGCACGGCAGAGCTTTTATCGCCCAATTTTATCCTAGAGGTTTCCCTTTACGCGGTAGCGATATCAATGACGGCATGTATCATTGTCAACGACTATTTTCCATGCAGAATGTATGGTCTTACGACGCAAAGATCGACATAGGGCCTCTGTGTGTTAAAACTGGCTCATATCGTTCGTACGAGTTTCGTCGTCGTGCCTAAAATATAAGAAGCTTCTGCAACCTATAAATCGCTGTCGTTGTCGGGTTTGCGATTCATCCAAGCTACGATGCCCCATGGCTGCAAGGTCCGTCCTTGCAATCTGCATAACTGTTCGCCATCGCATTACCTTACAGATATAGTTGTTGCTGGATCGCCGCGTTGTTTCTACCTCGATTTATAATTTTGGGTACCTCTGTTAAGATAGATGTTACGTATGAGAAAATTTTTATTACTCAGGGGTCTGCCTGGTAGCGGCAAATCACACTTTGTAAGTGAGAATAAATTAGAGCCATATACGCTTTCTGCTGACGGCCTGCGTATGTTATATGGCAGCCCCAATCTTGAAGCTAATGGCAAAATGCGTATACCTGCTACTAACGACCGAATTGTCTGGCAACAATTACTGCAGCTATTGGAGAATCGTATGTTCCGTGGAGAGCTTGTAATTGTTGACGCTACCCATACACATCCGCGCTCATTTAGTAATTATCAGCAACTCGCCAACAAACACCGCTACCAAGTTATCTGTGTTGACTTTAGCGATGTAGCATTTGACGTTTGCAATGAGCGCAACAATAAGCGCGAGGAATATAAAGTTGTACCACCGCTTGAGATGAAGCGAATGTCTGAGAACATGACAAAGACCAGGATGCCACAATGGATTACAACAATTCAACCCAGTGAAATGACGTCTTTCCTAAACATAGAACCGAAAGATGTATCCGACTATACTGCAATCCACCATATTGGTGATTTGCAAGGTTGCTATACGCCGCTTCAAGAATATTTTAATACGTACGGTATACATGACGATGAGCTGTATGTATTTGTTGGTGATTATTTAGATCGTGGCACCGAGAATGTACAAGTTATGCAATGGCTGCTCGAAAATTACCACCGGCCAAACTTCATTTTCATCGGAGGTAACCACGAAGCACATTTGCGTAACTGGACCAGAGGCGTCAAAGCCCGTAGTGCCCAGTTTAACCAGGCTACTGCACCAGAACTGGATGCGGCCAACATCCCACCAAAAAAGGTACATGGCTTTCTGTATCAATTGCGAGAGATGTTTTATTACACGTTTTACGGTCGCACTGTTCTAGTTACTCACGGCGGCTTAAGCACATTGCCAAAACAGCTTAGCTATATTAATGCCATTCAGTTTATAAAAGGAGCGGGTTCGTACGAAGAAGCCGATGTGTGTGATGCATCATTTGCAGCTAACACCCCTGATAACGTATACCAGGTTCATGGTCATCGGAATCGTTACTCCAGCTCTACCCGTAGTAGCGAGCGCTGTTTTAATCTGGAAGGCAAGATCGAGTTTGGCGGTGAACTTCGTACCGTCACCCTGGCAAAAGAGGGGTTTGAAGAACGGCCGATCAAAAGTAACATTGATGCGACCCATCTTATTGTTGAACCCGTAGGCGATCTGCCCGGAGAAACCGGAGACGTTACGATCTTAGTTAAGCAGCTACGATTCAACAAGGATATCTATGAAAAAGCGCAAGCCGGCACCAATATAAGTTCGTTCAACTTTTCCCGTGATGTATTTTACAAAAAAACGTGGGACTCCTTTAATGTGCATGCCCGCGGACTCTTTATTAACACCGCAAACAATACAATAGTCGCCCGTTCCTACGAAAAGTTCTTCAATGTCGGTGAGCGTCCTGAAACGCAAAGAGACACACTTGCTCAAACCTTCGCCTTTCCAGTTCGGGCATGGGTTAAAGAAAATGGCTATTTGGGACTGGTCGGTTACGATAGCGGGACTGATGATCTGGTATTTGCCAGCAAGAGCTCCATGTCCAGTGATTTTGCCAAATGGTTGCGGCAGCAATTTGATGAACTTGCGTCACCTAACTCTAAGCTTAGAAATGATATTATGCTATACCTAAAAAGTGATGGTGGTAAGACGCTAGTATTTGAGGCAATCGAACCTATGAATGATCCACATATTATTCATTACGATTCCAAAGCACTAATACTACTCGATATTGTCAATAATAACGTGACTTTTAGCGCTGCCGACAGAAAAGAATGTCACAGAATAGCAAAGATGCTTAACTGTAAAACAAAAATGCAGGCTGCCGTATTGAAAGATTCCGAGACGCTGCAAAATTGGTTGAATGCTGTGCAGCATTTCGACTATCTTTATAATGGCAGCCGGGTCGAAGGGTTTGTACTTGAGGATGCCAGAGGCTTAATGGTCAAGGTAAAATTGCCATGGTACGCCTTTTGGCGACAAATGCGCACCCAGCTTGAGCGCTTGCAATCAGGTAAAAAAGCCCAAATGCCAGCACTGGAAATCAATCGTGAGCTTGCAAAAGCATTTATTGATTTTTTGGGCAACAAGTCTGCCGAGGACTTAAAAAGTGCAAACATTATCGACTTGCGCAATGAGTTTAATGAGTAAATTACAGCACCTTGGATAAGCACCTTCTGCTGCCAGGTCTGTCCTTCTAATCTCATGTACTAGAAGATACCGCGTCATCCTCTGACAATTAATTCACACGTTTGCTATCCGTTTGAGGTACGACCTCTAGCACTAAAGATGAATATTATTTATACATTCAGGATCCAATTCAGAGCAAAGAAAATGGCTATTCAGAGAGGGAAGCATTTAGTGTAGCTGAAGGCTATGTACCAAGGGTCTGACCTTTGTAACGAAAATCGTCCTTTATGACCTGCCAAACAGATTCTCCGAAGCAAGTAAAGGTTCAGCATCGTCGATGATGGTGTTACAAAGACGTACCTTGCAAAGCTCATACTTCACAACGCAGTGAAAAGTAAGGCTAACTGTCCCTAGCCACTACGTCTTTAATAACCTTGAGCGCTGACAGAGAGTAAGAATGTTTGCAGATAAAAGTTATGTAACTTTGTATGGTTACAGTACCAATTAATTCATAGGAGAAACTTCATGCTACTAGCTGTCGCTGTTATTCTTGCAATACTCTGGCTTTTAGGCTTTATCGAAGAGATCGGTGGTGGCTTAATCCACATCATTTTAGTTATCGCAGTGATTGTCTTCGTCTATCATCTCATTACTGTTCGACGTCCCGTATAAGCGATCCCGCGCCAATCACTTAAACTGAACGTGGACGTCAGGCATATATCGTCGTGAACTGCTAACTATAGATAACGAAAGGATAATTACATCATGAGACACTCATCAATGGCTGGTTTTATTTATCTAATAGTTGGTTTAATTGTTGCTTACAGCCAGGGCTATTTAGTTGGTTTGACCTCTATAGGCAACCTGCTTTCAGCTATGTTAGCAATTATAGGTTGGCCGCTACTTTTGTTAGGTATTAATCTCCACATAGCTCTGTAAGAAGTTTTTTGCAAGGTTCGTCTTTTTTGAGCGGCTTATCCTGCAAAGTGCTGACCCTTTACGAAGATGGTTTGCCATTACCGCGAGTTGGTTCTAAGCCAATACGCCTTCTCATGAGAGGACAATTTGGCAGAGTTTATAATTGACAAGAGAGCAAGAAAGGTGTACAGTTTAAAGAGTTAGTTTAGGCTTTTTGCCCAGTCGCATGGAGTTAGAAGGAGAGGGTTATTTTTATATAACCCTCCTTTTTTATGAGCAAGATTGTAGCACCCCAAATAATGCCGATATATGATTACAAGGCATCCAGCCAGTTGGCTGGAGCTTTTTCACGGCTTCCCAAAACATCATATCGGGTTTCGTTCCGTAGGCTAGCTAATAAAAAGGATGCCACCAAAACCCTACTGTTTGCTCTCGCGAACGTAGGGGTGGAGGTGGGGTTTCTTGCCTGGCTGCTTGTGTCGTTGTTAACCCCGATTTGGAGTGACAGTGCTACGCTGGGTGCTGCTTTCATTGCGCTGCTCAGCTGTATCTTTGTTATTGAAAGCTTCCGGTTGGTCAGTATTATTTCGCTTGCCGTGTCAGCACTGATGGCTAAAGAGCCATTGCCCGTGCGTCCGAAGCAAGGCACGCGTGTAGCCTTTACGACAACGATAGTACCTTCCAAAGAACCGTTTGAAATGGTACAACGTACACTCCGGGCCATGAAGCAAGTCGTGCACAAAGGGCAGCTTGATGTCTGGCTGTTGGACGAAGGCAACGATCCCTTAATTAAGCAGGCGTGCGTGAAAATGGGTGTTAATCACTTCAGCCGTAAGGGTTTGAGTATATGGAATACACCTGCGGGACGTTTTAAGGCGAAAACCAAGCATGGTAATCATAACGCCTGGCTAGTGTCCAAAGGCCGTAACTACGATTATGTACTTTCTGTAGACTCCGACCACGTTCCTCAGGCTAACTTCGGCGAACGCATGCTTGGCTATTTTCGCGATCCGGATGTTGCCTTCGTGGTCGGGCCGCAGGTATATGGCAATACAGAAAGCGTTATTACCCGTGGAGCCGAATCACAATCATATGTTTTTCAGGCCACCATTCAGCGTGCTGCCAATACCTACCACTCAGCGATGTTTGTAGGTACTAATCACGCGTACCGCGTATCTACCTTACTACGAATAGGCGGTTTTCAGGACTCAATCACCGAAGATCTGTTAACCGGCCTCACTATTCACGGTACCCGCAACCCCCAAACTGGCAATTTCTGGAAGTCCGTATACACCCCTGATGTATTAGCTGTCGGCGAAGGCCCGGCGTCATGGACCGATTTTTTCTCACAACAGCTACGTTGGTCCCGCGGCGCAAACGAGATACTGCTCAAACATTTTGCCCAGTTATTTATTCGTTTGCCCTGGCGCTCGCGTATTCACTACGGTCTTATTATCTGGTGCTATCCCGCGGCAGCGGTTACCTGGACGGTTGGCATTGCGGTAAGCATGCTCTATTTGTTCTTAGGTACTACGGGCGTTGGGTTGCACGACAAAACCTGGCTGGCATTATATATTGATGTACTTGCCACGCAGGTGGCACTGTACGCGTGGCTGCGCAAGTATAATGTCAGTCCCCATGAGGAGCGCAGCTCGTTTGGTGTAGCAGGTATTCTATTTTCGATATTCGCTGCACCCGTTTATACTTATGCATTCTTTAGTACGCTGGCACGCAGAAAGAGTGGCTTCGTGGTAACACCCAAGGGTGACACTATCTCACCTGACAGTTGGCGCACCTTTAAGAACCACCTGTTGTGGGCAGCCCTGGTTAGCGGATTCCTGTTGTACACCATTATCATCGGCAACGTGCACCCAAACGTCAAAATATGGTGCGCGATCGCCCTTGTTACCTGTCTGACACCGGTGATGATGTGGCAGATAACCATCTGGCAGCAAACCAGGCGTGCCATTGCTGCATTGTTACGTATTCCACGAAAACTTACTAACCGGTCTATATCAGAAGGAGTTGAAGCATGAAAAAGCCAAGTACATTCTTAAAGTCACGCCGATTTTATTACACGCTAGCAGCCTTGCTGGTGATTGGTGTAAACGTCAATGCGCTCATCGAGCCGGTCTATGCCAAAGTTGAGTACGTGTGGTCGCGCCAGCAATCGGTCATCGAACAATACGGACGATGGGATATTGCCAAACACGATTCTCCGGTAAACTCGGTGCATGCCGCCTTGCTGCGTACCGGAAAAGTGTTGCTTATCGCCGGATCGGGTAATAATGAGGAAGCTTTCGCAGCTAACTCATTCAGGACTGTTATCTGGGATCCTGAAACCGGCAGTTTTACGGAGGTGCCCACGCCCTGGGATGTCTTCTGTGCCGGCCATGTCTTCCTGCCTGATGGCAAACTCTTGGTCGCAGGAGGCACCAACGGGTACGAAGACTTGGCAAAAGTACCACGCCAGAATTATAGCGGCCTCAAAGATTCGTATATCTTTGATCCGGATACCGAACGGTACGAAAAAGTCTCAGACCTGCATTTTGCCCGCTGGTATCCGACACTCGTAAGCTTAGGTGACGGTCAAGTGCTGGCCGCTGCCGGCTTGGACGAAAAAGGCAACATGTCGCAGGGCCAGACTGAAATCTTTGACCCGGCAACCAAGCAATGGACGTACAAACCCAATCTCAAGCACGTCTTTCCAACCTATCCAGCACTGCTTTTAACGAACGACGGACGCTTATTCTACAGTGGCTCGAGCCAAGGTTACGTACCTGGTAAGGGCAGCATGAATCCTGGTTTCTGGAATCTGAAGACTAACAACTTCCAACTAGTCACTGGCTTGCCCGAAGCCGACATGACCAATAACAGTGCTACTGTCATGTTGCCACCGGCACAAGACCAGCGCGTTATGGTCCTAGGTGGTGCAGGGAACGGCGACTCGCCGTTAACAACCAGTCGCACAGCAATCGTCGACCTTGACAGCTCGCCCAATCCATCATATGAAAGAGGGCCGAACCTTCAAAATGCCACGCGTTATCCTGGTGTTGTTATCCTGCCGGATGACACGGTATTTGAAACCGGTGGTTCCCGCGGCTACCGTACTGACGACGTCCACTCAGCCGAGATTTTCCACCCGGACACTAACACCTTCACCAAAGCAGCCACACCTCGTGTCGGCCGCAACTACCATGCTGAGGCTATACTACTGCCCGATGGCCGCGTGGCAACCTTTGGTTCCAACCCCATTGAGAACACCTTTGAGATGCGAATTGAGATTTATTCGCCTGCTTACCTGTTCAAAAGCACACGACCAGTTATTACAGGAGGCGCAACTGAGCTAGAGCGTGGCACAGCGTCTAAGCTAACTATTGCGAACCCCACTGATATTAAGACCGCCAAGCTGTTGCGTCCGAGCGCCGTTACCCACGTTACTGATGTAGAGCAGCGCTCTATCAACCTGCCCTTCACTCAGACAGCTGATGGCATTAGCGTGCAGGTTCCAGACAACCCCAACTTGGTACCGCCAGGATGGTACATGGCCTTTGTCACCAACAAACAGAATATTCCCTCCAAAGCCTACTGGGTCCACATCAAGTAACCGCCGGCTATTCAGCTTTGATGTCGAGCTCAATGTGCGCTTTTGCGCGTATGTGGTCATGCATAGTGTAGGTGCCGGCTTGTACGGCATCTACCACAAAAAATTCGTTTGGACGCAGCGGCTGCCTGGTAAAACCCGGGTAGTTGATAAGATTATCGTGCGTCCCAAAGGTAAGTTCATAGTTCTCAGTTCCGGTATTGACGATCTTAATCGTATCGCAACGCTTTAAAGTAAGCTGGGAGGTAGAGAATGCATCACTCTTGATTGTCAATTGATGTTCTGCACCAACAGCCTTACAAGTTAAATCGTTAGTATCCTTTTTGATTGTACCGAACCATATGCCAGTACCTACCAGTATAATAGTCATAAAAGCAACGGCTATGTCCAACCACAAGAAATGCCGCTTTACATGTGCACGTTTCATTTTGCTTATTGTACCATGGCTAGCGCGGCTGGAGGTCTTGAGGCCATTGCTTAATAAGGCCAAGCGCATATTCCGGCCACCATGTGCCGGCTTTAGGACCGCCAAAGCACTTGTTGGTCTCACTGTCTTGACCGTCCGACTCACCTGGGTATTTGATGTACAGGTAGGCATCCACTAGTGGCTTACCCGTGGCCGTGGTCGGGAAGTGGCCAAGCGAGCGCCCAGGCGGATTGCACCAGGTATAGTCTGGATAGGTAGTGTTGACATACGCTCCCAGCCCATTGCGGGATGTATCGATAATGAAGTGTTTGCCGTCAAGCTTGTCGGCTATGGCTTGGCCGTACTTAGTCGTATCGTCAGTTGGCTGGAAGTTAGAAATATTCAGGCTGAAACCGTCAGCATTAGCAATGCCTGCACTCTGTAAGCGTGCTGCTATCTTGGTGGTGTCCTGTATCCAGGCGCTGTTCCCGGCGTCAATGTATACCGTTGTACCGGCTTGGACTTTGAGCCGCACAACGGCGTCCTGTAATAATGTGTAATACATGGTTCTCTGTTCGTCCGACAGACAGGCCCGACCCTGATCGTTGTAATTCTCTATACCTGCGAGCGCATCCGGCTCCAAAATAATGATTACCCTTGTGCCCCCAATGCGGGCTGCGAGCGTGCTGATAAATGCTTGGTAGTCCGCAGCAGCACGAGTGCCTCCGGCCGAGTATCTGCCACAGTCACGCAGCGGCAAATTGTAGGCTACCAGGACTGGAACGGCTTTGGCTGCCTTAGCATCTGCGAGATATGTGTCCAGGCTGGCTAGACTTTCTGTTGAGGTCAACCATTTGGCAATCGGCAACGCTGCTAACCTATCCATAGCGGCAGCCTGGTGCGGCTGGGAAGCCCGCCACGTTGTGGCTTGCTGGGCGGCGTTGGAATTAGGGTCGACAAACAGAACAGTACCGCGCAAAGGGTTAGAAGCTGATAATTTCTCTGACATGCTCTTGGGTGTTGTGGATTTTTGCTGAGAAGGGTGTGAGGCAAATCCCTTATAGAGCACCGCTCCCAGTAGGCAACATATGAGTAAGCCGCCTGTTATAACAGCAGCTACTGCCAATCGTTTTTTGCGTTTGCGTGCTTGACGCTTTGCTTGCTTATTCAAGGACATGAATCCCACTATAATTGCATCAAATACCAACCAGTACAAGTATAGTATTCTCCGCAGGACACTACAAAAATGATTTACGCTAAACAGAAGTTATCATCGTGTTCAAGAGCCCAAGGTGTTAATTCTATCTCACCCGCCCGTTACCGCCAAAATCTATATTAAGAATCCCTTCTGCCATGTTATTGCGTTTTGATTCTGATCACACTAGGTAATTCCTTATGAGCGACTATTTGATTGTTCGGCCTTTTCTTTGCCTTGTAAGGCTAAATTACACCATTCTACATTAAGCACCTTCTGCTACAATAGTTCGGTGTCGGACAGACTTCTTGAAGAGCTGAACCCGGAGCAGCGGCGGGCTGTTGAAACTACGGAGGGGCCGTTGCTTATTCAGGCTGGGGCTGGGTCAGGCAAGACCAAAACACTGACGCACCGCATTGCTTATTTGATAGCCACCGACAAAGCATCACCTTATACCATCCTGTCAGTAACATTCACTAACAAGGCTGCCAAAGAAATGCGTGAGCGTGTGGCTCGGCTGCTGGGTGAAAACCCGGACAACCGTAGTTTTATGCCGTACATGGGGACGTTCCACTCTATTTGCGTGCGAATACTACGCATGGATGGCGAAAGCATTGGCATACCAAAAAGCTTCGTTATTTTTGATGAATCCGACCGGTTGCAGGCAATCAAACAAGCCTGCAAGCAGAAGATGGTTGACGAGAAGAGCTTCCCACCCAAGCAGTTGTCGTCAATGATAAGCAGCGCCAAAAATGACATGATTACGCCAGAACAACTTGCCGGTTCTGGTTCTACGCCTGCCCAGCGGGTTGCTGCGGATATCTACCCGCTGTACCAGCAGGCGCTACGTGATGCGGCTGCGCTCGACTTTGATGACCTTATACAACGTACGGTCAACATGCTGCAAACACAGCCAGAAATCCGTACTAAATGGCGCACCCGGTTCAAGTACGTCATGATCGACGAATACCAGGATACGAACGCTGCACAGTACAAGCTGGTAAAGCTGCTCACGAACGAAGCTAACAATATTGCCGTAGTAGGCGATGACTGGCAATGTCTACTTCCGGGCAGTCTTGTTGAAACCAAAAGCGGTCTTAAAAAGATTGAGTCTATTGGTAAGGGAGAGCTGGTCAGATCGGGCAGCGGCTATGGCAAGACGGGCTATTTTAAGGTTTTAGGGCGGAAAAAGTTTGCCTGTAAAGGTGAGGTTATCCACATTACGACTGCTTCCGGCAAGGAACTCGTATGTACGCCTAACCATCTCCTTTTTGCCCGTTGGGATAAAAGCGACTCATATTTTGTGTACCTAATGCATTCGCAAGGCGTGGGATATCGGATCGGAGTAGCTAAGGGTACCAGGTTTGATGGCAAGAAAGACGATATTGGTCTGAGGGTGCGGGCAAACCAGGAAAGGGCTGACCGAATGTGGGTAATCAGGGTTTGCGAGAGCCGCCAAGAAGCCCTGTATATAGAATCCCTTTTTGCATATAAGTACGGAATTCCGATGCTGGTTTTCCATGCGTTTTCCAACCGGTCTATGCTGCTCAACCAAAAATATATAGATGCACTTTACAGGGAAATTGATACCGAGGAAAGGGCCAGAACATTGATGGCTGATGTCGGGCTGGCATTTGACTTTCCTCACTTCCTACCCCAGGCAACAACCAGAAACGGCATCAAAAGGGTCAATATCAATGTTATCCTCTTTGGCGACAAACGCGTTACGCTCACAAGCCCATGGTCGGCCAGCAGAATTTCCGCTAACACAGCTGGCCGTCAGGACCTACAGATGTTTGAAAAGTCAGGATATACAGTAAGAGTTGGTAGGGCAGGTACGTTTAGAAGTGAAGTCCACAACCTTGATTACGGAAAGATTGAACAGGCCTTAGGAAGGTTACAAGAAGTAACCAGCGCTGAGGTCCGGGTCAGCAAATATGCATTTATGACCCAGGAAAAGTTCTCTTTTATGCCGGCTGGCCAGGTCCATCCAGGTATGATAGTCCCTGCTGCCGAGGACGGCCAAGTTAGTAACGATCGTGTTGTTACTGTTCGGAAAGAAACCTATTCCGGCACGGTGTATGACCTGGATGTTGAGAAAGTGCACAATTACATTGCGTCAGGGGTCGTAGTGCACAACTCTATATATTCCTGGCGTGGTGCAGATTTTCGTAACATTTTGAAGTTCGAAAAAGATTATCCTAAATGCACGGTTATCAAGCTGGAGCAGAATTACCGCAGCACTAAGTATATTCTAGACGCAGCACATGGCATCATCACTAAAAACAAACAGCGGTCTGACAAAAAGTTATGGACTAGTGCAGGCAATGGTATGCCGGTACAGATGCTGCAGGTGGTGAATGAACGGGCAGAAGGTGAAGCTATTGTGCGTCGTATCCGCAATACAGTAGACAGCGGCCACCGACGCTACAACCATTTTGCTGTTTTGTACCGCACTAACGCGCAGAGCCGTTCGATTGAAGAAACGTTTATCCACTATGGCATTCCCTATCGGATTGTCGGGGGCCAGCGCTTTTATGACCGCAAGGAAATAAAGGACCTCATGGCGTATTTGCGGCTTATCTACCAGCCGGAAGACAGGGTCAGTTTTGCACGTGCCGTTAACATACCAACCCGTGGCATTGGTGACAAAACGCTTGATACGTTTTTCAGGTGGAAGCAAGCAAACAACATGACGCTATTACAGGCACTAACCGAAGTACAGAGCTGTCCTGACCTGAAGCCCAGGGCGGTCAAGGGCTTAAGTGAGTTCGGTGAATTACTCGCTGCCATGCGGGAAGTTATGGGGGAAGCTCCACCGAGTGGTGTTATTGATTCGCTTATCCGTCGCCTTGACTATTACAATTACCTGAGCGATGGCACGCCCCAGGCTGAATCTAGAACCGAAAACGTCAAAGAACTCTTAAGTGTTGCCCAGAACTACGAAGAACAGGGCATGGATGTGTTCCTAGAAGAGGTGGCACTGGTTAGCGATGTAGATCAGGCCGACTTTGGGGGTAACGCTGTAACACTTATGACCCTGCATGCTGCCAAGGGCCTGGAATTCCCTGTTGTTTTTATGGTGGGATTAGAAGAAACGATATTCCCCCATTCCCGTGCACTATACGACCAGTCCGAGATGGAAGAGGAACGGCGATTGTGCTACGTGGGCATGACCCGGGCGCGGGAAGAACTTTATTTAATATATGCCTCTGGCCGTTTGCTATACGGTGGCGTCCAGCATAACCCGCCATCACGCTTTATGAGTGAGATTGACGCTACATTCGTGCCTGCAGACAGCGGCTTTAGCCTTGGTAGTGCCGGAGGTTCATATAGCAGCGATGACATTACGCCGCAGCCGCCAGCGAGCAACGAACCGCGGTACGTGCCCGAACTGGATGAAGGCGATACGGTAAAGCACCAATTGTTTGGTGTCGGCACGGTTGTCGAAATAGACGGTGAAAATGCGACCATTTATTTTAAAGGTAAAGGTGCCAAAAAGTTGAATATCAGCTTTGCACCTTTAGAAAAATTGTAATTTGCTACAATAAGATCGGCTTTTTAGTCAAGGTTAATACTGCTGCTATTGCATAAGCCTTCATGTAAGCCCACTATTTATGCCCAAGTTATTGAAACAATTAAAAAAGTATTACACCGCCGTGCACAACAGACAGGTACGCAGGGTTAAACGTATAGGCAAAAAGCCGACATTTGCCATACCATTTGCTACATTCATGGTGCTGTTGGCTGTCGTGGCTGTAGCACTGACACTCGCGGGCGGTGGTAGCCCTAAGCTTAGGGAGAAGAACCCCAATGTAGTAGTAGTGACCTATGACAAACAGGAACGCACGATTCCTACGGATGCGCAAACAGTTGGCGAGCTATTAAAACGTCTGGAGATTAAGCTTAATGAGGGCGACGTCGTTGAGCCAAGCCAAACTACCGAAATAGCCAGTGATAATTTCCGCGTCAACGTCTACCGTGCAGTGCCAGTGACGATTGTCGATGGTATTAAAAAGACTTTTACCTATAGTGCTGCTGCTACACCGCGCAGTATCGTGAAGCAGGCTGGCGTAGAAGTATTCCCCGAGGACGAGCTTGAACTGCTGCCTACCGAGAACTTCCTTACAGAGAGTTCCATAGGGGAACGCGTGGTGATTAGCCGGGCGACGCCTGTAGATATGAACTTGTACGGTACGCCAGTTGTCCTCAGGACACACGCGGATACTGTAGGAGAGTTAATCAAAGAGAGAAATATTAAGCTGGGCAAAGACGACAGCGTTTTGCCAGCGCAAGATACTAAGATTGCTCCTAACACACAGATTTTTTTAATACGTAATGGTGTGCAGATTCAAACTATCGAAGAAGTGGTGCCTATGCCGATTGAAACGGTATCGGACGCTAACCTGACGTACGGGGCAACAGCTATACGGCAACAAGGCGCTCCAGGTAAGAAACAGGTAACTTACCAAATTGAGTTACAGAACGGCCAGGAAGTTGGTCGTAAAGTCATACAGGAGTTTATATCGCAGCCACCGGTAAAGCAGACTGTAGTGAAAGGTACGCGGGCTTTGACAATTACGTTGCAGGCGTGGCTGCTCAAGCTGCGCCTGTGTGAAGCTGGTGGCAACTATCAGACAAATACCGGCAACGGTTATTATGGTGCGTATCAGTTTTCACAGGCAACCTGGGACCGTGTAGCGAGAAAGCGCTTGGGCATACCATATGCCCGGGCAGATTTGGCTCCGCCTGAAGTACAGGACCAGGCTATTATTGCAAACACTAATCTTGCCAAAGCAGGATTGGTCAGCCAGAACCCCGGGTGCTACAACAAACATAAACACGAGGGACTTACCCAGTTCCCGCCAGCCAACCACTAAACTATGAGTACATATCCTGCTACTAAAAAATCCTTTGGGCAGCACTGGCTGTATGACGAGCAAAGCTTGGACGCTGTGGTGCAAGCGGCTGGTATCGGCCCGGACGACACAGTGCTTGAAATTGGCCCTGGCCCAGGAGCCTTGACTAAAAAACTGGTTGCCAGTGCCAAACAAGTTATTGCTGTGGAACTTGATAAAAAACTAGCCAATGAGTTGCCCAAACGTGTGTCAGCCGATAACCTGACCGTGGTGCAGCAGGACATAATGAAGTATGACCTAAGCGAGTTATCGCCCGGTTACAAAGTCGTAGCCAACATTCCCTACTACCTTACCAGCAATTTACTGCGCGTCTTATGTGAAAACCCTAACCCTTTTGATAAAGCAGCTATCCTTATGCAGAAAGAAGTTGCTGAGCGCGTTTGTGCTGGGGTTGGGAGCATGAGCCTGCTCAGCGTAAGTGTCCAGTTCTACTGCCAGGCAAGCATGGGGCGGGTTGTACCAGCACAACTATTTACGCCGCCGCCGAAAGTACACTCCCAAATACTCAAGCTTAAATATAGACGCACGCCTTTACTAGCTGATGTCAATCCTAAACTATTTTTCAGCCTAGTCCGAACAAGCTTCCAAAAGCGGCGCAAGATGTTACTCAACTCATTAAGCGCTGGTTTAGGATTAAGCCGTGAAACAACACTCGAAATCTTAGCGGTTGCAGGCATTGACCACGCAACCCGCCCGCAAAACCTTTCAATTGATGCCTGGTATGACCTGTATAATGCTACAATAACGGTAACTAAAAATAACTAGTACAATGTACCCTGACGACCAGCCACATCAACCCACCCATAACACAATGGGCCCACCACCGGCACCTTTTACTTTAGACCAATCTGGTAACGAAAAGTCACACTACAAAAAGACACCCAGAAATAACCTGGGGTTATTCATTGGACTCGTCGGGGGTGTTCTGTTTATTCTGGTATTAATCATTATAGTGCTCGCGGGCACTGGCAAGAACACAAAGCCAGCAGCAACCGTGAGCCCTAGTGTGGCTGATAGCCAACAGACAAGAACACAAGACGCTACCACCTGCGATGCCCAGAAGCGCAGATACCAGAACCCAAATTTAGACGTACGGTTTTGCTACCCCAACTCCTGGGGTGAAGTTAAGGTTGCTGATGCAAAGTTTGACCCCTCAGACGGTGGCACGCGTGTTGGATTAAGCTTTGCTGACAAGCCGCAAGTTCATATTGGTCTGGTAAGTGACGATTGGTCTAGCGATACAGCCCGAGAAGTTACGTGTGCCGGTGCGGCAGTCCAGGCTTTTCCTGATACTAGTACGTTTTCTGCCAAGTGGATTATTGAGGGTTCCGGCGATACTGTGAGCGCAGTCCGCGGGCTGGAAGTTGTGCCTGATAAGTATCTGTTGCAGGAACGTGTCGATAATCTACTATCTAACGGCGTGTGTGTAGAGGGGTACCAGGTGTTTGATGGCGACGTATACCGCATCGCGACGGCAACATACAGCGCGCAGTTTACGGCTGCAATAAGCACGCCGCAAATTCATATGAATAATCCGGTTGTGCTCGTACCAGTGGCTGATCGCATCGACTTTGCAACGTTCGTAAAGTCTATTCAGAAATACTAAATCAAGATGATAGCATGGTTGACTTGTTAAGTATCTTAGTAGTAGCCTGCAAGGATAAGGAATTGCTATGAATCCGACAGATAACCTTGAGTACCTGCTTCAACATATTGCCACCATTATGTATCGGCAATCAAACCAAGTGCTTCAGGAGCGCCTGGGCATAGGTATGTCACAGTATAAATTGCTCATGGTCTTGCAGCACGAACCTAATGTACAACAACGCCTGCTGGCCGGACGTTTAGGGCAAACAGAAGCAAGCATTAGCCGGCAAATCAAATTACTTTGTGACAAAGGTTTGCTTGCAGTACAAGTTAATCCGCAGAGCCGTCGTGAGCACATTACCATACCGACGGCTAAGGGGGTAAAAGTGACAGAGGCAGCGCGCGAAACATTGGCGACATATCATGGACCCGTATTTGCACAGTTTAGTGAGAAACAACGGCACAATATATACGAAGCACTAGAACAGATTCACACGCTTGCCTGCCTTCCAAACAAGCCGCATGAATGCGGCCCACCTTTTACAACAACGAGCTATATTGATGCCATAGCGCCGCGCCCGCAACGTCTATTAAAATAATTATATACTATAGTATATAATTATGAATAAGAATAAATTTTCGGCAAACTCTGAATCCTCGCTGCCCGCCGAGGCGTCACTGGATACTATTAATACGTATGGCCACGCAATAGGGATGGAAATAGATCCTCGTGATCCATTATATGCTTACTATTGGGGTAATATAAACCGGGCATATATGGGCTTTAGGACAGCATCTCACCGCGAAGAGCCAAAGAAGTATCTGCCGATAGCAACTAATGGCGAAATAATACAGTTTGCTCTTAAGGAAAATTCCTTTTGGCCAATAACGGAAGAAGAAGCAATAAAGCTTGAAGCAGTGGGCAGTATCACGCACAGAGAGTTTGGCCATGCAGTAGACATGATCGACGACGAAAAACAGAAGCCGTTTAGTAAGCAGGGTTGGGGCATTGGTGCTCAGGTTGAACGTTCAGAAGTTATTCTTGGGGGACCGTCTGGCTATATGCATGCTAAAGAGGCATATTCGGTAAATGTGGCGCTCTGTGACGGTAAAAAGTTTATATCGATACTGGCTTCTAATCTTAGTGTATTCAACAACGATAAAGGTTTGTCACCAAAAAGTGGCTTGCGCACTCCTATCCGTGTAGTGCAGCCGATGGACGTAAGAGAGGAGCCTTACATAGCACGAACTGAAGAGGGTACTGAGTACATGCAGCGTCTAATGTCGGTGGATGTTATCAGCCCCAATAGGCTGAAGCTGCATAAGAATTTTGTTGATTTCTTTACTGCTTTCCAGCTGTTGAGAACACGACTCGCTGTGCAGCCCCAACCCCAACGTCCTTTAGGGTGGCAATAGCCTATCTATAGCGTTCATGCTATAATATATCTACCGGATTTTCCGGCTTACGTATGGGGCTGAATTTAAGCTCGACGTTGGACTTTATCGGTTAGATCAGCAGGTCGCTTGTCAGCGTTATAGGCAACTTTTCTAGATGCAAAAACGTCTATTAGTGATGCTAAAGCCAATGTTGCTGCTCTCTTTGAGCGCAGTGGCCTCTTTGCGCCTAAGCTCACAACACAACTTGTTTAATTGTTTTTAAACAAGGCGCCTAACATGACTCCAGATAATATTAGTGCGTTTATATATATCTGGATGCACAAGCACTCCTGCCCTGAGTACTTGTTAAGACTACGGGCTTTCGGTTACGACGTTTTGGCCGTTTAGCCGTTAGTAACCAAGATTTTTAGACGGCATATACCTGTAGGATAGACTAATCAGATAAACTAGCGGACGCGGAGGCAGTATCCGCCAGCTCCTCCAGCTAAATACCTCACTTTTCAGTGGGGTTTTTAGTATAGTCGGAACATGTGTAGTAGGTCTTACGAGCCAGGTGTCTTTTTGACAATCAGTATTTTATGCATTGAAGTTATGGCTTATGGAGACTCTCTCAATACTCTAGACAAGGCCTTACCTCAAGCTGAACGTATTTGAATTTCCCGGACTCAACCACGGAGCTTCAGGCAACACCAATAGAGGTGGTAAGCCGGAATTGGTAGCAAAAGAACTACGCCTTTTTATCTAAATTAAAGATAGCAGAATGACAATGAGCAAAACCATTAGGGGTATAATAAATGAATGGCTGACCAAGATCTAAAACGGAACCTTTCCCTTACTTTGGTCACGTTGTATGGGTTAGGAAACATCCTGGGGGCAGGAATATATGTTTTAGTAGGTAAGGTCGCCGGATATTCGGGTGAAAATACTATACTTGCTTTTCTTATCGCTATGGCTATAGCCGGGTTAACCGCCTTTTCATATATGGAACTTTCCAGCCGCTATCCGCAAAGTGCCAGTGTCTCTGTATACTTGCACAAAGCGTTTGGTATAAGGCTCCTCTCGATAATAATTGGTTTGGCCTTGGTACTTGGAGGTATTGCCTCCGCAGCTGCCTTGTCGCAGGGATTCGCAGGCTACCTTAATAGTGTTTTTTCTGTTCCTGAACTGCTTGCCAGTATTGGCTTACTGGTTTTCTTAGGCCTTATAGCGGCTAAAGGCATTGGTGAATCTGCCAAGTTTGCTGCTATTTTTACTATTGTAGAAGTCATAGGCTTGCTTATGATAATTTGGGCTGGCCGGACGCACCTTACTACTAGTGAGTTTGCTTCCTCGCTTAGTCTTGATCCTGCGATTGGGATCAGCGGTGTATTATTTGGAGCCTTTCTGGCTTTTTATGCGTTTATCGGTTTTGAGGACATGGTAAACGTCGTAGAAGAGGTTAAAAAACCGCGCATAACTATGCCTTTGGCAATCCTGCTATCTCTTATTGCTGCTACCGTGTTATATCTGTTGGTTGTGATGGTGAGTATGGCGGTTGTGCATCCCGCTCAGTTGGCTACCAGTGACGCTCCCTTGAGCTTAGTATTCAGCAAAATAAGTAGTATAGATCCGCTCTATATTAGCGTTATAGGCATTGCAGCTGCGGTGAATGGCGTGCTTGTGCAGATTATTATGGGTTCAAGAATACTGTATGGGCTCTCGAGACAAGGATGGCTCCATAAAAGCTTCGCCAGGGTTCATGCTGTACACCATACTCCCGTAATAGCTACTGTAGTGGTAACTGCTGCCATGACCATAGGTACTGTGCTTTTAAGCCTTGTTTCCTTAGCAAAAGCCACCAGCTTCTTAATACTGATTGTGTTTACTCTGGTGAATATATCATTACTAGTGATAAAATTTCGGGATAAATCTTCCGAAGTGGCCGTAAGGGTACCGGTTGTCATACCAGTATTGGGCGCCCTTAGCTGTATAGGTATGCTTGGCTACCAGCTATTTGGTAGCAGTTGGTAGGTTTTGTTGAATATCACGGCAGTGTAGGGTAAATATTAAAGGCCGAAAACCGGCATTTAAGAATCGTATTGCTTGCTTTCAGCGTTAGCTATCGACACACAATTATTCCAAACTCTAAACTATTCATTCATATGTGCATACGACTGTCGCTGGATATCTGCATAGCTTGGAGCGTGCTTTTGATGAGTGGCCATGAAATAGACAAGAGACATTACAATGTTGTAATATGATAAGTTCAAAGGAAAAAGACTATGAAGCATCCTGAACATGTTAAGCGATCTAAAACGCAAGCCAGTGGTCAAGGAGATACTCTCCCTGATATAGTAAGTGGGTTTGTTCAATCTATCTTGCCCAAGAATGCAGAAGAGTTTTGGGTACGAACATCCGCGTGTTGTGCGATACTTGGTACAGCGCTGCTGGTTCTCGGTTTTGCGCATGACGAAGCAAAGAAAGCCGAGGCAAAGGCTGAAATAGATAAGTTATCAAGTAAAATTTCTCATGCTTGGGATGGCCCTAGAGAAGACACTGGTGGTGTAAATATCCCGCTAGGAAGATACATCGTGGCAGAGTACGTAGATCGGGACCTTAATAGAATAGACGTGTGCTATGGCAAATCAACCAAAGAAATAAGCCCATACAAAATGGGTAGTAAATATCCAGTGAATTTACGCTACAACCCCTATGACACTGCTGCGCGCGAACTGGTTGCGTATGAATATCCTAGCCTTGAGCAAGCGAAGGCTGTAGCAACAGAAGAATTTGGCTCACTTAGGTATAAGCCTTGGTCCAAAGATATACCGAATCAAGAACTCTACAACGACCCTTCTTTTTGTGCGCGTTATCAGGACGATCAACTTAGGCAATAAAAAATAGGTATAGCTGATAGTTCCTAGTGCGTACTCTGCCATAATAACTCTTTTAGTTACCTACTCATTGAACTACACTAATCAGTTGTCGGGTAGCGCATTATGTCAGTTCAGTGCATACAACACCCTCTAAAAGGCACTTATCCCTTTACCACAAGTAATTAGCCTGTTACTCCTCTGGAGTAGCCCAGTATGTTATGGACGGATACAGTGTGTTGACATATATACCTTTGTATGCCAAGATCTAGTAAAGGTAAGGTAAACAAAAATATGGCAGAAGACCTTAGCATACCTCAAGAAGCAAACAATCAAGGAACGTTAGCCGAACGTCAGGTTGCCTTGGCTACTGCATGGGCCGATATATACCGATATGCACCCTCAGATATACGAGTTACAAGCGCTGAGATAGTTTTAAGAAATCCCGCAGTCTATATAGAAAACATTAATTTACCTTCACTACCGGAAGAACTTCAAGATAGGTGGCGTAAACTTTTAACCTTTTCTAAAAGTCTGACGGCTATTGCAGCTACCGAGCCAATTAGTGATGACGCTAAGATAAACGGTTTACATGATGTGCAGCAACTTGTTTTTACTGACAGAGTCAATCCAGATTTTCGCGGTTCTGTTGGAGACCTCATGCGTGCATCTTCTGCTTTGTTCGCCGAATCAACTAAACACATTGCTGGTGATACGCATTATTATCAGGGCAATATTGAAGGCGGAGAAGCGTGGTTACTCAGGCATCAACAATACGTCGGTAGTAATTAACCATTCAGGGTGTGATAGTTAAAGATAGCCGTAAAGTCTTTGTGCCAACAATAGCAACTACATGCTATGCGCTCACATACTCTTACCCGTAGATAGTAAGTACGGTTACTTGTAATCAAGGGATAATTGTCCTCTAAAAGGGTTGCTTTATGATTGGATACATCTAATAATAAGCGGTATGTATGATTAAATCTAAAAAGGAAACTGTACATGATTAAGCTCAAATCTTTACTTATTGCGCTTCCGGTTAGCTTGCTGACTTTTGTGCTCGTTGCGGCACCGGTAGACGCCCATGGTGACGAAGACCATGAACAAACAAATTCGCAAACAACCAACGATGACTCGTCACATGAAGCGAAGAAAAAACGGGAGCGTATCAGGAAGGCTGAGGAACACTCCCGCAAAAAATCAGAGCAGTTATTGAAGGAAGCCAAGAAAGAACAAGAGAAAAGACAACTTGTCAAAGAGGAGCGCAAAAAGCGCTGCGAAAACCGCAAACAAGCGCTGCTAGCCAGAACTGAAAGAATAGCTAACAATGCCCAAAAACACCAGAAGCGCATAGAGGGGGTATTTGTTAAAGCGGTTGATTATCAGGAATCTGCCAACGTAAACGTACCTGATTTTGATGCTTTGGTTGCAACAGCATCCGCCGCCCAGTCTGCATCCCAGGATTCGGTGCAGGCCCTCACGAACCTTAAGCCTACTATTGACTGTACAGGCGAGAATGCCGCGACTGCGGTAGCTACCTTCAAAGCCGCAGTTGAGCAGGCACGCAACGACCTATCGACTTACAAAAAGAATATTAAAGCGATTCTAACTGCACTAAAAGCTGCCAAGGAGCAATAATGACGACGAAGTTACATTTTAACCAAAAAGGTTCTGCACATATTGCTGCGTTGTTGGGCATACTAGTCCTGGGTGTCGTTGGGTTTGCTGGTTACCGGATCATGGGCTCAGAGCAGAAAGTTACTGATACTTCAAACAGTGCTTTGCAGGCTACAACCGAAAGCACGCAGAGAATACAGTCCAGCGGTGACTTGGATAAGGCCACAAAGGACCTCGATAATGAACAAAGCGACAGTACACTGGATCCTGCACAACTAGACGAAGATATTACTAATCTGCTCTAGGTGTATACTGCTTACCTGTGGATGAAGAAGTATTACCCTGCAACGATAAAATTGCTTTCGACAAGCGAGAGCAAGCGGAAGCAGCCGCTGCCGTGGCTTTGTATCGGCATGGTACTAAAGTATACCCGTATACCTGTAACTACTGCGGCTTATGGCATTTGAGCAGCACGTAAGTACGATGCGTTGTTACCGACGCTTTTTACATGCCCAGTAACTTGTTTAAAGACAATGCCGACTGCTACTATTTTATTGATGAGAACAATGAGCTAATGAGAAATATCGAAAAGAAGATGTACAGGAAGGATGGCCAGGACCGTTTGCTACCTAGGCTCAGTTTATTGATGTTTGACCATTCCCGCGTGACAGCCATTATCTGGCTCTGTGTAACTGTTTTCGGTATTCTCAGCTACACCACACTTCTTAAACGTGAAGGTTTCCCGAGCGTTAATATTCCTTTCTCGGTCATTACCGGTGCGTACATAGTGAACAGCCCGGAAAAGGTAGATAAGGAAGTCGCCAAGCCCATCAGCGATATTGTTCTTGAGGACGAACGGGTTAAAAGTGTGCAAGCGCAGGCCCAAGGGGCTTTCTATAGCGTTGCAACGCAGTACAAAGAAGGTGTAGATGCAGCTAAAGCCGGCAAGGAGATTGAGCAGCGCATTAAAAAAGCTGATGTATTGCCTAAAGAAGCAAGTTTAAAGGTTGAAACACCTAAATTCGGCTTCACTGAGCGCGGTGACGATGTAGTTATCTCTTTGTATACCACAGCTAAAGGTGTTCCGCCGCAAGAGCTGGTTAACGAAGCTGAAAAGGTAGCTGCTTATATTAAGTCGCTAAACTTAACGGATCTTGAAAGTATTTCTGTTATTGACATGTTCGTAACTGGTACTGACCCTACAACAGGTATGGAGGTTACGAACCAGATCAAGTTTGACCGGTATGGCATCCGCGCGGGTGACAAGAATGTGTTCTATGATTCATCTGCCATCGGTATCATGCAGCGGGACGGCACCGATGTTATTAAGCTTGACGAACAGTTGCAGGCAGCTGTCGCAAGCTATAACAAACAAAATGAAAAGCAGCACTTCAAAGCCGTGGTTAGCGCTAGCTATGCCCACGACATCAAAGATCAGATTAACGAGTTGCAACGTGCCCTACTGGAAGGCTTGTTGGCAGTACTAGTAATCGGTTCAATTGTAATTGCAATACGCGCTTCGTTTATTACGGTGCTGGCAATGGTGACAGTACTGGCTATTACACTAGGCGTGTTGAATCTCATTGGCTACACTCTTAACACGATTACCCTCTTCGCACTTATCTTATGTATGGGCTTAATAGTCGACGACACTATCATTATGGTAGAAGCTATCGATGCCCAGCGGCGCAAACGCAAAGACCCGCGTCAGACGGTACAAGTTGCTACCCGCAAAGTGAGCCGTGCCATGGTTGCGGCTACTTTTACTGCCGCGCTTAGTTTTGCCCCGCTCCTGTTTGTGGGTGGCGTACTTGGTGGCTTTATCCGCGCCATTCCGGTGACGGTAATCACCAGTTTATTGGTCAGCTTATTAGTTGCCTTAATCTTTATCCCTCTGTTCGCGAGATACGTGCTGCTTGGTAAAAAGCAAATGGGGTCCAAGAACGACGAGGCTGCCGCAGGCATTGAAGCCAGGATTGCTGAATGTATCGGCAAGCCAATGCTATGGGCGGAAGGATCCAGGAAAAAGTTGTTTGGTGTGGGCATTACCGCCACGTTGATTGGCCTTGCCTTCATTGGTGCTGGCGGCTACCTTTTCCAAAAAGTGACCTTCAATATTTTTCCACCGTCAAAAGACAGTAACGGCCTTATGGTGATGATGGAGTTCGCATCCGGTACTACAATCCCTCAGGCAGAAGCGATTGCCGATAAAGCAGATACCATCATTGGTGCTACTCTAGGCGGAAATTTCAGATATGCCACTCATTACGCAAACGCCAGTGCCCAAAATGCTAACCTGACTACGTACATTACTCCATATACTGAACGTGATGTACGGGCTCCTGAACTAGTGACCCAGCTTGATGGCAAGTTTAAAAGTTTTGAAGGAGCAAAAGTTAAGGTGGCACAGGTAGACAATGGGCCGCCGGCGTCAGCATTTAGCGTGCGGATAGAGACAGATAACCGCGATGCGGCATTACAACTTGCCAGGGACATGAATAGTTTCCTCCTGAATAAAGAGCTGGTGCGTCCAAGCGGTGAGAAGGCAAAAATAACGGATACGACAATTTCGGATACTGGTACGTATAGCCGTGCCGACGGTGCACTGTATATAGGCGTTACCGCCAACTTTGACTCGAACGATACGACAACCCTTGTGACCCTGGCTAAAGATGCGGTAGAGCAAGAATTTACCGCAACAAAGCTCCAGACGTATGGCCTTGAAAAAGATGTATTGAACTATGATTTTGGCCAGGAGGAAGAGAACCAGGAATCGTTCCAAACATTAGCCTTGGCATTTCCTATATTGTTATTGGCAATCTATCTGTTACTTGCTATACAATTCCGCTCTCTTGCCCAGCCACTGCTTATCTTTATGGCGATTCCGTTTAGCCTATTTGGTATTACGCTAGGGTTGTACCTCACAGACAATGCCTTTAGCTTCTTTGCCATGCTGGGCTTCTTTGCCCTCATTGGGCTGAGCCTTAAGAACACCATATTGCTAACAGATTATGCCAATCAGCTGCGGCGTGAAGGTGCATCGGCAGTTGAGGCCGCGGTTGGTGCACTGAGGGAGCGGTTCCGTCCGCTTGTCGCAACTAGCCTTACCGCCGTGGTATCTTTGATACCGCTGGCTATCGCTAGTCCGTTCTGGGAAGGCCTGGCGGTGGTACTTATCTTTGGCCTGCTCTCAAGCACGTTCTTAGTTATTACCGTGTTCCCATACTATTACCTTGGCGCAGAGTTTGTGCGCTTGCGGATTAGCCGCAAGGCGTGCTTGTCATGGCTCATTTTGACTGCTGCTACAGCTGTGGCGATGAGTAGGAGTGACATGACCCCTGTTATTGCAGCGCCGCTTGTAGCTTTGGGCGCAGTAGTTATTTGGATAGCTTTGGGCAAAGTTCTAAAACGGCGTAAGCATAAAATCTATACACATTACTCTATAAAGAAGAAATAGTTTTTGCATAAGGCATATGCTTGAATTAAAAGCAACTGTGTGGTATCATCCTTCAAAAGGAGTTTTGCGGTTCTTTATGATACTGGTGGGAAGTATACTAACAACCCGCGCGTATCAATTATATGAACCAATTAACACTTCGTGCCGTCCAAAAGACCAAAGCTCTCGCCAAAAGAGCCCAAAACATAACAATGGCTGCAGCAGTAGTTGCTAGCATGGTAGTAGCCAGCTTGCCTACAGCATCAGCGCAGAATTTAGCTCCTGCACCTCGTGTTTCGTTCACCTTTGACGATGGCCTTTTAAGTGCCTTGACCCAGGCTGCCCCAGCACTTGCAGCGCAAGGCTTCACAGGCACTAGCTACATTACAACTAACTGTATTGGAAGTGCTGATTCGTGCCCTGCAGATCCTGGCGAAACGTACATGACCTGGGACCAAGTTGCGCAACTGGCCGGCTACGGCTGGGAAATTGGTTCTCACACTGTAAACCACCCGCTACTAGCATCGAGTGACCCCGACTTCCAACCTGCTGAATTAACCAATCAGGAGGCCATTGTTGAACTTGTTAACAGCAAGCAGACCTTGAACGAGAAGGGTTATCCAGCGTTAAGTTTTGCGGCTCCTTACGGTGACTACGACAATTTTGTCCGTAGTGAAGCTGCCAAGCTGTACACTTCATTCCGTGGTTTCCACGACGTTAGCTACAATCTTTTCCCTTACAATGACCACCTGGTTGTTGTCCAGCAAGTGCAAGCGGGCGTGAGCGTTGATCAAGTCAAGGCTTATATAGATACGGCAAAAGCCAGTAACCAATGGTTAGTGCTGGTTTTCCACGAGATCAAGCCTCAAGCTACTGTCAGCACCAACCCCGACGACTATGAATACAGTACCGAAGCTTTAAGCGAGATTGCCCAATATGTAAAAGGGCAGGGCGTTCAGGTAACTAACATGACGAAAGGTCTTGTATCTGGTGCGAACAACCTATTGCCAAGCGGCGGCTTTGATACTGCAACAAACCTTGGTATATATGATGGCGTTAAACCCAGTGCAACTGAATGGACCACCACTGATCCTGCAAATATCAAGGTCGACACCGCCAACCATGGCAGCTACCCCGGCCCCGCGAAATCCGTTTCGATGAACGCCGGTTCAGCCAACAACTACTTATTCTCACCGCTTGTCGCAGTCAACCCTGCACAAAGCTATGTCCTAAAGAGCTTCTTGAACGTAACCGCTATTACCAGTGGGGAGCTTGGATATTACATCCATGAATATGATGCTAATGGCACTGAACTGGTCGGCGCTGGCATTGGCGGCCAATGGAAGAAAGCGGAAGTTACCCCATTTGTAGAAAACATTAACCTTGCCTACACACCGACTTCTACAGCTGTTACCCACGCCAGTCTTGAAGTATACACCTTGGCAAACTCAGGTATTGCTGCATACCTAGATAACTTCCAGTGGTTCTCTACAAGCGAACCGGTTCTTCCTACAAATCCTGGAGATGTTAACAGCGATGAAAGTGTGGGTGCACTTGACCTAAGTATCCTATTGAGCCATTGGGATGCCACAGGTGTCACCAGGGCACAAGGTGACCTAAGTGGCGATGGTGTAGTTGGCACACTTGACTTGTCAATCTTACTAT
>JBGTMJ010000039.1:0-2482 GCA_041743655.1 Saccharimonadales bacterium (SeqCode)
TGTACTGGGTACGGTACAGGGGTTAGTGGTACGTATACGTTTACCTGGTTGCCAAGTTTGTAGCTCCTTGGAGAGTGCAACAGCTTTACTTGTTTGTAAGCGTTAGGGGTATTGTAGTATGGATGGGGGTGGGGGGCAAGAGGAAAAATTGAAATTGGCTACACCTTAGTTCTTTTTGGGAGTCTCTTCGGTTAGGCTCGTAGTTTCGGGGTTCTCGGCCTCAGGCTCAGCAACAGTTTCTTCCTCGGCACCACCACCAGCTGCATCGTTAGCAGCCTGCAAGGCACTTGGCTCCAAGACTGTAGCAACGGGGTGCGCCATGTCAGTTTTAATTGTCACGCCCTTAGGCACTATCAGATCAGCAACAGTTGCCTGGTCGCCCTCACTAATAAGCCTCTCGCCATCAAATTCCAGCAGATCGGGTAGATCTTTCGGTAAAGCTTCAACTTCTACCACTTCAAGCTGGCGCAACACAATGAAGCCGGCACGCTCTGCTGGCGTTGCTTCATTGCCTTCGTCAAGCTTAATATGTACCGGAATTTCTGCGTCTACAGTCTGGTCAGCATTAATGGCGTTGAATACGACGTGACGTAATTGGTGTTTTTTAGGGTCGAACTCTACCGTCTTAATAAGTGCCATGTACTGTTTGTCGCCAGCCTTAACATTCACCGTATGGTGCTTGCCTGCTTGCTGATATGCCTTCATGAGGTCAATGTATGACCCGACCACGAGTACTGACTCTTTGCCATGGTCATGGATAACAGCCGGTACCAGCCCTTGGTTACGTAAGTGCTTAACGGCTTTGCCGGTCACAGAACGGCTCTGCAATTCAACTGCAATGTCTTTCATCTAAAGTTCTCCTTAAAAGTAGCAATGCCCATCTATACCAGTATAGCAAAGTTGAAGCTTACGTGTGCTATGGCATAACTTACCAACCCCGCACGCTAGAATATGTGCCCGCCCCTACACCCTTAGGGTAAGCCTTGAGATACAAGGTTACCCTAAGCGCTTCGGGGCTACGATATTCTAGCGTGCGGGGTTGGTAAGTTATATAGGTAGTGTAGTGATACAATACATCCATGCTATTTGGCATTGAACTTACACACCTTATTGAAACCATAGGCGTGCTGGGAGTGGCAGCAATTATCTTTGCCGAATCAGGACTGCTCATTGGATTCTTCTTGCCAGGAGATACGCTACTCTTTACCGCCGGTTTCCTTACCCAGCAAAACATTATTACTACTAATATACATCTGCTTGTATTTATACTTTTCCTGGCTGCGGTGGCCGGTGATAGCACAGGCTATGCATTCGGACGCCGGATTGGACAGCGCATCTTCCATAAACCAGACTCCCTGCTTTTTCACCAGGATAATCTCGACCGTGCCGAAAAATTCTACGAAAAATACGGCGCAATAACTATTGTTATCGCCCGCTTTGTGCCTATTGTACGCACTTTCGCTCCAATTGTGGCTGGCGTGGGCAAGATGGATTATCGCAAATTCTTGAGCTTTAACCTCATAGGTGGAGCATTATGGGCTATGGGCCTAACCTACTTGGGCTACTTTGGCGGACATTTCTTAGAAGCCCGTGGTATTGAGGTTGACCACCTCATCTTGCCTGTCATTGGCTTTGCCATGTTCGTAACGTTAGCTTCGCCCATATACCATATTCTGCGCGAGCCGAAAGGCCGAGCACTCGTACTTAAGAAGCTGGGTATCAAGCGTAAGGCAGCGACAACCGATACCGACCTAAACAACGACAATTAGATCATCCGCGCCAGGAACTGGCCAGTATAGCTCCCGGGGGTTTTGGTAATCTTTTCGGGGGGGCCAGTAGCTACCACCTTTCCGCCACCTGAACCACCTTCCGGCCCCATATCGATAATATAATCAGCAGACTTCACCACGTCCAGGTTGTGTTCTATGATTACCATGCTATTGCCAGTATCAACCAGAGCGTGTAAGACGTGCAGTAACCGTTCCACATCGGCCATGTGTAACCCAGTGGTCGGTTCGTCCAGTATATACAGCGTCCGGCCAGTGGGACGGCGTGATAGTTCAGTAGCCAATTTTATACGCTGAGCTTCACCGCCAGAGAGTGTCGTCGCAGGCTGACCTAGTGATATGTACCCCAGCCCCACATCAACCAGTGTCTGCAGCTTACGGGCAATGGCGGGTATGTTTTCGAAAAACTCCAGAGCTTCTTCGCAGTTCAAGGACAATACGTCGCTAATAGTCTTGCCTTTGTAGTGTATCTCCAGTGCTTCACGGTTGTAACGCTTGCCCTGGCAAACTTCACAGGTCACGTATACATCCGGCAAAAAGTGCATTTCAATTTTGATAATGCCGTCACCCGAACAGTTCTCGCAGCGCCCTCCTTTTACGTTAAAACTGAACCGGCCAGGGCTATATCCACGAAGTTTAGCTTCAGGCGTAATTGCAAACAGTTCACGTATAGGTGTAAACAAGCCAGTGTAGGT
>JBGTMJ010000040.1:0-17244 GCA_041743655.1 Saccharimonadales bacterium (SeqCode)
AAGCGTATCGGCATACGAGAGGCGCATCTTGAAGCTGACGCCGGGAAGAGTACGCACCCTGCTGGACAAGATTATAGCTTGGTTGATCTCAACCGCGCAGGTACACCCCTCATTGAAATAGTCTCAGAGCCGGATATGCATTCGCCTGCTGAAGCTAAAGCTTACGTCCGTGAGCTATATTTACGCATGCGTTATGCCGATGTGTCTGACTGTAATCTGTATTACGGCAATATGCGTTTTGACGTTAATGTGAGCGTCAACAGTGACCCTTCTAAGCTAGGTACGCGTACAGAAACAAAGAACCTGAACTCATTTCGTAGTGTCGAAAAGGCTGCCGAATACGAGATTAACCGCCAGATTGAAGTGCTTGAGAAGGGTGAGCTAATCACCCAGGAGACACGTGGCTGGGACGATGCAAAGCAGAAGACATTTTCGCAGCGCAGTAAAGAGGATGCTCATGATTATCGCTATTTCCCAGACCCTGACTTGCCACCCGTGGAACTTGATGACAACCACATTGCTGCGATAAAAGCCGAAATGCCGATTATGCCAAGCGAATGGCGCAAACGTTTAAGCGTGCTCGGACTTGATAAATCTGCCATGGAAACGCTCTTGGATGCTGATACCGAGTTCACTGAAGTCAGTTATTTGACTCTCATTGAAGAAGTGATAGCTGACAAAGATTTTGCCAAGGCACTTGCCAATTGGTTCGTGAACCTGGAAATTCCAATGTATCGTGATACGGAATCTACCGCTAGACAGCTTGCTAACCAAGACCGCCTTGCAGCTTATCGTGCGGCGTACGATTTGCTCAGCAACGGCAAGCTTAGCTCTTCCGGCGCAAAAACCCTGTTGCAAAGAATTCTGAGTAGCGGAGAAGTAGTAAAAGATGTTAGTAATTTTGCCCAACGGCACAATCTTATCCAGGAATCCGATGAAGGAGAGATTGCTAAGATTGTGAACAAGGTCATCACAGAGAACCCGAAAGCAGTAGAAGATCTCAGAACAGGCGAAACAAAAGCAATTGGTTTTTTGGTTGGACAAGTCATGAAGCATTCACAAGGAAGAGCAAACCCACAACTTGCACAGGAGCACATAAAGAAAGCGCTGAATATATGATGAACAAATGGTATAATTTATTGTATGGAACTTACAACCGTGCAAGAGATATTACTTATTATCCTATCAACAGCGTTAGTCGCCCTACTTGTCTTAGGCATTGCCATAGCGGTGATGGTGATCCGTCTGATTACCATGCTTCGGCTTGTTGCCGCCAAAGCAGAGAAGCTCGTAGAGTCAGCCGAAGCAGTCGGTGATATATTCAAGAAAGCCTCTGGCCCTTTAGGCCTGCTTCGTTTCGTACAGGGACTTATTGATGTCATAGCAAAGCATAAAAAAGGTAAAGGCTAAACGGGAGTTAAACTAGACTATGAATAAATCTGAAAAAAAATGGGTTCTTGGAGCGCTGTTCGCGGCAATTGTTGGCTACATTAGCGGCATCCTGACTGCTCCTAAGAGTGGCCGTGAAACACGTCAAGACATTAAGAGCGCTGCTGAGCGCGGTGTAGCTGAAGCTGAAAAACAACTTAAGAAACTGCATACCCAGATGGCAGAAGTGATTGCCCAAGCCAAGGATAGAACAAACGAGCTGAGCGGTGTTGCCCGCAAGGATTTACAGGCCGCTATTGATAAGACAGTGGTGGTGAAAGAGAAAGCACGTGAGTTATTGAGTGCGCTGCATGAAGGCAGTGCCGATGACAAAGACCTTGACAGAGCCATTAATGATGGCACTAAAGCTGTTGCCCACCTCAAGAATTATCTGAAGAAGTAACTAGTTTAGGTGTTGTTGTAAAAGTCGCGTCTCACCAACGAGACGCGACTTAGCTATAATGTAGGCATAGAGAGAATAGGGTAATACGACAACGAGACATGAGTAAGCTTAAGCCCAGTGATTATGTACACCTGCACAACCATACGCAGTACAGCCTGCTTGATGGGCTTACTAAGGTGCCAGCACTTCTTGATTACGTAAAAGAAGCTGGTATGGAGGCTGTGGCCCAGACTGACCATGGAACCTTAAGCGGTGCCATTGAATTTTACAAGGAGGCGGGCAGCAGGGGGATCAAGCCAATTATTGGCATGGAAACCTATGTTGCTGCCCGCACGCTTGCCGACAAAGAACCAGGTAAGGATAAGGCGTACTATCACCTTATCCTGCTCGCGATGAACAATAAGGGGTACCAGAACCTTATGCAGCTATCGACAATTGCTAACCTCGAAGGCTTTTACTATAAGCCGCGTATTGACCACAATCTACTGGCAAAGTATCACGAGGGTTTGATTGTCTTAAGCGGCTGCATCGGTGGCGAGGTTGGCGATAGCATCCGACAAGGGCAATATGAAAAGGCCCGTGAAACTGCCATGTGGTATAAGCAACTATTTGGTGACCGTTATTATATTGAGGTCCAAGACCATGGTCATCCTGACCATCCCAGCAGGTGGGACGAGCAGGTGTTGGTGAACGAACAGTTGCTTAAACTTGCCAATGAATTAGAGATTTCACCTGTTGTTACTTGTGACGCCCATTATCTGCATCATGAGGACCAGACCGCACACGAGATTTTGCTTTGTGTTCAGACTGGTTCTTTTTTAAGTGATGAAAAACGCATGAGCCTGAAGCAGTTCGAATTGCATGTAACCGATCCCAAGGAGATTATCGGCCGATGGGGTACGCTACATCCAGAGGCTGTTACCAACACGCGTGCTATCGCTGATAGGTGTAATGTGACCATTGAATTAGGTAAGATCTTAATTCCCCAGTTTCCCGTTCCGAAGGGCGAGGACGAGAGGTCATACCTGCACAAATTGATTTACCGTGGCTTGGCTTGGCGCTATGGAGGGGTGAGCGAAGAGTCAGCAAAAATATTGCCTATCAACGAGGCCCAAAGGACGTTACCGGAAGCGGTCACAAAACGGGCCCAGTATGAGCTGGGCATCATTACCCAGATGGGTTTTAACGGCTATTTTCTCATTATTGCCGACTTTATGAACTGGGGCAAAGACAAAGGCATTGTATTTGGGCCAGGGAGGGGTAGTGCTGCCGGTTCGATCATTGCTTACTCACTCAAAATAACCGAGCTTGACCCGTTAAAGTATGACCTGTTGTTTGAACGTTTCTTAAATCCTGATCGTATATCCATGCCTGACGTTGACATTGATATCCAAGATACCCGTCGTGATGAAGTCATTCAGTACTGTGCTGAAAAGTATGGCGCCGACCGGGTGGCTAACATAGTAACGTTTGGTCGCATGGCGGCGCGCAACGCCGTACGTGACGTGTCGCGAGTGCTCCAAGTACCATACGCGGATGCCGACCGGTGGGCTAAGATGATTCCTCCTCCAGTGCAAGGTACCCATATCCCTTTGTCAAGGTCCCTAAAAGAGAATAGCGACCTTAAACACGAATACCAAACCAATGAGACAGCTAAACAAGTATTCGATTTAGCCATGCAGCTTGAAGGCACGATACGTTCCCATGGTGTACATGCAGCCGGTGTCGTGATTGCCCCGGATAAGATCGTCAAATTTGCTCCTTTGGAAATGGCGCAGAAAGGAGTGGTTTCCACCCAGTACTCCATGAACCCGATTGAAGAATTGGGGTTGCTTAAGATGGACTTCTTAGGACTCTCCAATCTGACGATTATTAATAATGCCTTGCGTATTGTCAAAAAAGTATACAAAAACGATATTGAGCTAGGCGCTGTACCTTTTGACGACCAACAGACGTATGAGCTTTTCCAACGGGGTGATACGACGGGTGTGTTCCAGCTTGAATCGGCGGGTATGAAACGGTATCTGCATGATCTTAAACCAACTGTATTTGAAGATATAGTAGCTATGGTAGCTTTGTACCGCCCGGGACCAATGCAATTTATTGACGAGTTTATCTCACGGAAACACGGGCTTAGCAAGATTACCTATCCTCATCCCAGTATGGAGAACTCCTTGAAAAATACCTACGGCGTACTGGTATATCAGGAGCAGGTTATGCAGATTTCCAAGGAGGTATGTGGGTTCACAGGTGGTGAGGCTGACACGCTCCGTAAGGCAATCGGTAAGAAAAAAATAGACCTCATGAATAAAATGAAGGACAAAATGATCGAAGGTGGCCAGAGAGTCTCTGGTATTGATAGCCGGACTATGGAGAAGTTTTGGAAGCAGCTGGAAGATTTTGCTGCCTATTGCTTTAACAAGTCGCACGCAGCTTGTTATGCAGTTATTGCATACTGGACAGCTTACTTGAAGGCAAACTATCCATCGGCCTTTATGGCAGCGCTTATGACCAGCGATTATGATGATACAGATCGTTTGGCAATCGAAATATCCGAATGTCAACGTATGGGTATCAAGGTCCTACCTCCAGACGTTAATGAGTCATTCCACGAGTTTGCGGTAGTGCCTGATAACGATAACCGCAAGGCACCGGTGCGTTTTGGCATGGACGCCATTAAAAATGTCGGTAGCGGCGCTGTTGAAGAGATCGTACGTGCTCGCAAGCTGACCGGCACGTTTGAAAGCCTCGAAGATTTTTTTGGAAAAGTTACTGCAAGAATCGTGAATCGTAAGGCGCTGGAAAGCCTTATCAAAGCTGGCGCGTTTGATAATTTTGGTGACCGTTCGCAACTGCTCTCCAATCTCGACGCAATACTGGCGTACGCGAACCGTTTACAAAAAGAAGCTAATAGCGGACAGACTGATTTATTCGGTAATCTGGTTGAAGAAGCCGTGACAAGACCCAGGCTTGCACTGGAAAAAGCAGTTACCCAGTATACGTCACGGGAGCAATTAATTTGGGAACGTGAACTACTGGGCCTCTATCTAAGCCAGCACCCACTAGCAATGTACGAGGCACTGCTTGAAGAGCAGACCATGCCTATGAATGGGCTGAAGGCGGGCCACGATGGCCGCAATGTAATTGTGGGAGGAGCAATAACCGAGGTACGTGAGATTACGACAAGAAACGGAGCAAAAATGGCTTTTGTAAAACTGGAAGACAAATTTGCCTCACTGGAACTAGTCCTATTTCCAGGCGCGTACCAGCAAACTGTTGGTTTGTGGGAGCGTGACCGTGTGCTTCTGGTAAGGGGCAAGATATCTTCGAAGGGCCGTGACGGTACGACGAGCGATGAAGTTAAGATTATGGTTGACGATGCCCGCGAAATTACCAGCGAACAGGCAGCAGCTTACCAGCCTACGGGTAAAAAGATGCGTCCGCCTGGAAGCGGCCGAAAGTCCGCCGCCGCACTTACAGCAAAGTCAAAAGCAACAACTGGCGCTGTAGACAAGGAGAGCAAGCTGCAGGAACGGATGTACATCCGTCTGCCCTCAAGCCAGGACAAAGAGTTACTGATTTCCCTAAAACAATCTATTGATGAATCAAAGGGGCCAACAGAAGTCGTGCTGGTGCTTGGCGAATCGACTGGTAAACAGATTATCAAACTTCCATCGGGCATCAATAAGGAGTCGGAGGAAACACTTACTAGAATCAAAAGCCTAGTAGGTCCTGAGAACGTCAGGATTCAGTAGGTTTGCAATTCTTACAGGCTATCGTATGAAGCCCGAAGACTGGGTTAGCACATAGCCGATTACGCCCACAGTCACTAGTGCAGTGTCAAGCAACGGATGGCGGATGATGAGTCTCTCGCCACGAAGCAGATAGCGGTGCCACAACCGGCCGTGCCTTACTACAAAACTTATTATACTGATTGTTGCCAGTGCAGATAATGCTAATGCTGCCCACTCAGCGTTGCCATTGGTTAATACATCGATACGGGCGACCTCACGGGTCTGTATGGTTTGTGCTTCAGGTTCGGCAGCAGGCTTCTTTTCGGTAGTAATCGATTCACGCGCAGTAGCAGTTACTGGTGTTGGCTCTGCCGGAACTTGCTCTGGACCTGGCTGCGCTTGTGCTGCTTCCGCAGGTTGTACTGCAGGAGCAGTTTTTGGAGTGCTTTTTGGCACAGCCCCGGCTTTTTGGGTTTGTCCGCTTGGTGCAGCTGCTTCTTTAGGTTCGGCGTACATAGCAACTACAATTGTTTGTTCGCCAGTGCCCTGATAATTGGCGGCATTGGCTACCCCAAAACCGACTTCCTGGTAGCTGGCATGTAAAAGGTTGTCCCGGTGTGCAGTACTGTTCATCCAGCCCGCTACAGTTGCGCTACTGGTATAAAAACCATACGCCAGATTCTCGCCAGCCTTGGCATAGGCGTAACCAACTTGAGCTACAAACTGCCACGGTTGTTTGCCGTCCGGTGATGTGTGTGACCAGTAGTCGCGGCCTACCATATCATCGGCTTTTAACTGGGCCGCTTGGGAGAGTTTGTCATTAAGGGCTAGTGCAGCCTGTCCGTTTTGGGTTCGCTGCGAGTTCGTTTCTTGTAGCAGGCCGTGTATGCCTGTGTCTGTAGCATAGCCGAGCACACTCGTTCCAGCGTTCCAGCTTACATGTAATAAGAAACCGGCCAGGACAACCAGGAGCATTGGTAAATAAGGCCAGTAGGTTTTTGTATAGTGCTTCGTTGATCTGTGATGCTGCCCAAGCCGTTTCTTAGTATGGAGATTCTGGTTATCTTTTTTTGGGATGTTTGCAAGCACCATATTGGTTATCAGTATAACACTTTTGAAAAATCCCTTGACGGCTTACCTATAAGGATTCAACGTACAATGGTACAGTGCCATGGCTGCTGCTTGAACGACATTAAACGATTCTTTTTTGCCGGACATAGGTATCTCCAAAGCTATGTCACAAGCCGTGAGTACTTCTGGCTCAACGCCCTCCACTTCACGGCCTACTATCAAGACTAGTTTCTGGGGTGGATTAAACACAGGTAACAGTATAGAATGGCTTGTCTGTTCAAGGGCTGCAATGGTGTAACCTTGTTTCCGTAAGGTTGCCAGAAGCTTTTCGATCTGGTCTATATGCTGCCAGCCTTGGGAAGTTTCGGCACCAAGTGCAGTCTTGGCAATTTGCCGGTTAATTTTTACTGCCAAGTGTGGCAGCCTTGTATCATACTGCATAGCCGGGTATGGCGTATGGCCAGTCAAGTAAACCTGGTGTACACCAAGTCCTTCAGCAGTCCGAAGTAACGAGCCGACGTTATGGCAGCTGCGCAAATTGTGTGCTATTAAAATGATACTCACCACTTAAAAACTATAACGAATGAACGCATAAGAACATAGTGCTCATGCTATAATCAGGCTATGAGTCAGGATGCAAGACGTGACGAAGAGGACGTGACGCTTAGGCGGGCACGTTTACTTGGATTGAACTATGTAGATACTTCGACATCGTCTCCGAAAGCGTTGTTCAAGGGCATGCTTGCTAATGATGAGATGTACCAGCAACGCGTTGTTCCGTTGCAAGCAGATAAGAGTAATGTTTTGTTCGGTATCACCACCACCACTTCCCAGCAGACCATCAATCAGCTCAAACAGCGCTTTAGCGATGTGCGAAACAGTTTTGCGATTATTTCTGACACTGGCTACCGTAGCTACATGCAGCTCTATGATCCACCAAAACAGGTTACCTACCAAGATATAACGTTGTCCGCAAATAGTGCAGACGACCTCTTGCAACAGGTATCCACAACCTTGAGCCAAGTCAGAGCCGATGATATACTGGCCTACCTGGTGCAGCAAGGTGACCGCTTGAAGGCGTCGGACATACACCTAGAAAACCAAAAAGAACATGTCAGGATTCGTTTCCGTGTTGATGGGGTGTTGCACCCCATTGCTACATTGGCACACGACAAATACCGCCAGCTATTAAGTGTCATTGCTGTGACTGCCAATGTGTCAACCGGAGCGTCGGATGCCCAGACCGGTCACATTAATAAAACATATAAGCTGGCCACTGGTGAGGATGTTACTGTCAACTTACGCGTCGAAACTGTTCCAACGGTGTATGGACAGGATGTGGTGATGCGTATTTTTGCGTTGAGGATGGAATTATTAAATCTCGATAGCTTGGGCCTCTCAGAGCATGAACGTCGTGTGGTTGACGATATTGTACAACACCCCAGTGGTATGGTGCTGGTTGTGGGCCCAACGGGTTCAGGAAAGACAACGAGCCTTTATTCAATTGTAAACAGTCTGAATAGCCCGGAACGCAAAATCCTTACCTTGGAAGATCCTGTGGAATACTTCCTGTCGGGGGTTACCCAAATACCCGTGTCGGGTGATACCAACGCGGCTGGATTTGCCGAAAAGTTGCGTGCAGTGCTGCGGCTTGACCCCGATGTCATCATGGTTGGCGAGATCCGTGACAAGGATACTGCCCGGACTGCCCTGCAAGCTGCCCTTACCGGCCATTTGGTCTTGAGTACTTTCCACGCTTCTACAGCCGCAGCGGCCCTAACGCGGCTGTTGGACTTTATCGGGATCAACCCGTTGTTTGCTTCGGCAATCCACCTTATTATGGCCCAACGTTTAGTCCGTGTACTTGATGATACGACAAAGCAGCCTTACCAGCCTGATGAAGGCTTAAAGGCGCAGCTTAAGACCATAGTCAGCACCCTGCCTGAAGGTGTGGAGCGGCCGGATATCGATACTATAACCTTATATAAGCCTGGAATATCGCCCATAAGTCCTTTTGGGTATGTCGGCCAGACGCCTATCAGGGAACAGATGCTTATGAGCCCTGGCGTGCAGCAGTTGTTGCGTTTACCCCCAAACGAGATAACTACAGCGATGATTGAACAAAAAGCCCGCGAAGATGGCATGATCACCATGCTGCAGGATGGCATCCTCAAAGCGCTGCAAGGGCGCACGACTCTTGAAGAGATTTATCGCGTAGTCGGCTAAAGATTGACCATACCCTGCATACCCGGAGGAGAGCTCAGACAGGCTCTTGTAAATTTAGAAAAAAGAACCATAATCTTAGTAAGCTAAGGAGTAATACTTATGGGACAAACGCAATCTCTTAGAGATAAACTACCATCAGAAGGACCTTCAGTTGCCAGTGAACGACAACCTGTGTTAGGCAATCGAATCGGTAACATTGCCGCAGGCGCTACTATTCGTGGCTATACCGCATATTCAAAAGATCTCAATGGTCTACGCCCTACAGATAAACAAGTTGAAATAGCTGACCGGAAAAAGCTTAAAGCGGACTTTGCTGCGTTTGCGGTTAGATCTGCTAATAACGGTTCGCTGTACCTGGGTAACTCCTATATAGATGAACATGGTGGTACTATGGATGTAGTAGCTGGTCCCCACACATTACAGTCTTCAGAGGAAATTGAGGGTGTCATTAGAAAATTTAGCAGGAGATTAGGGAAGGGCAAATCCCACGAGGCTTTCATCCGTGAGGAACTACACGAATTGTATGGGCATGGGGGCTTGTCCAGGCCAATGAGCGGACAAGGGAACGCACGGCTAAGCCTTATACTCAATGCAAGAATCCCTGGATACGACAATAATACCTATCATGTGATTGAAGCAGGTCAAGGTAACCCAGCGAGCTTAAGATCGCTTGATGTGCCTGAGTCAATTGCTCTTTGGTATGCACTTCAAGCAGGTGGGTATAACTTTGATGATGACCTAGCTTTCGAGCAGACACGTGTTCAACATTCTGATTTAGAACCTATATTGCTCGAGGGGAAACCATACGTGCCAACCTCTTGTGTCAGTAATGGAGGACGGTCAGACCTCTATCTCAGCTCCGCATAGGAATGCAACGTGTTTTGGGCAGTGTATCGACTGTTAGTATTTTTATTATGTAACAGATGTGATATACTTGAAATCAAGTGGAAAATAGTGTAAGGTTAGTTAAGTTATGCAGTCAGTTATCCAAAAAATTGAAGAGAAGTACAAAAAGCACTCTGTCGTTGACGTCAAGAGCGGCGACACGGTTCGTGTGCACCAGAAAATTAAAGAAGGCAACAAAGAGCGCATCCAGTGGTTCCAGGGCTTGGTTATTCGTACTGACCGTAAGGGCAGTCACACAAGCCGCATTACTGTGCGCCGTATTGCCAGCGGTGTAGGCGTTGAAAAAAGCTTTCTAGTACACAGTCCATTAGTAGTAAAAATTGAAGTGACCAAGCGCAGTAAAGTCCGTCGTAATTATCTGACTTACATGCGTACCCGTATCGGCAAAGCTGCTCGCCTTTCAGGTGTTGCGTTTGACAGTGAAGGCGTGAACACTATTGCCGAGAAGCCAGTTATCGAAGAAGCTCCTGCGGCTGAAGCCCAAGAAGACAAGACAGAATAGTGCTTTTGTAATTCGAAGCTTGCAGCCAGTGATCCATCATTGGCAGTTTGTGGTAGACTGCCAATTCATGACAACTTTTGAAACTGGCAGAAGAGCCGAAACTGCAGCTGCAGCTTTTCTAAGGAATAAAGGTTGCCGCATTGTAGCCCGGAATTGGCGAAACCGGCGATGCGAAATTGACATTGTAGCAGAACGCAAAGGAGCAATATATTTTTGTGAAGTGAAATACCGGCTTCGTAACACACAAGGCTGTGGCCTAGACTATATTACGCCTAAAAAGCTGACACAAATGCGGTTTGCTGCTGCACTATGGGTAAGTACTTATAGATGGCAAGGAGAATACCAGCTCTGTGCAGTTGAAGTTGCGGGACCGGATTTTCTAGTTACAAACGTGGTTACAGACTTGACTTAAAGTAAGCTTTGACTGCCTTATGGTCCCGTTCAAGCCAGGCGGCGCGGTTGTTTATTTCTTCAATCCCTATGGTGATGTTGCGGGCTAGGGCGCGCTGCTCTTTGAGAGGCTCAAAAAACTCTTTATATTCATCCAGCAATTGTCTAGTACTGAAGGCACTGGCAGCATAACGAGGAAGATAATCATAAGATTTATCTTCACCGAAAGTCTCTTCTAGCCACAACCAATTGTTACGCAACCAATCCCAGGCTTGTCGTCGGGCATAACGGTTGCGTAACAATCCTGCTAGCCAACCGTCAACATCTTGTTGACGCACTTTCTCAGTATCTTTCAATCTTGATAAAAGAATGTCGATTTCATGCGTTTTCTTTTCACTAGCTAAAGCACTCATAAGGTCGTGCTTGAGCTCTGCATTATTCGTCGTTTCTTCAAGTTCGAGTACGTAGACAAAAGCGCCCGGGGCACTGTTACGTATAGCTGCACTAAATACGATGCTGCGTAGCTCGGGCGGTATGACTTTTGTGTCGGTTTTGTAAGCTTCAAACAATTCAAGCGCATGGGAAGTTATGGCGTTATGCTCTGCATACACACCAAGTCCGATTATTGTTGCACGAAGCTTCGTATCCTGGGTGGATTCATCTGGCTTATCTAGCCAACCTAAACGCGCAAATTGAATCGTAATAAGATTACGTATAAACGCTTTAATATGGGCTTCAAGTTTAGGGTCAACGTCTACGAAACGTAAGCTGTCGCTTATGATAAGGGACATAATGTCCCATACCGGTTCGCTGTCTTCTCCGACGTAGTGTTCAAGTAGTTTGAGGGTTACGTCAAAAGACTGGGAACCTGCACGGGCAAGCATGGAGCTGTCGCTTAGCAGCATAAGCCGTTCGGCAATGCCCAGTTTCTGATTGGCAACAAGCTGGGCGATGGCCGCAGCATGTTCAGAATTTTTGTAATGCACTATGTAGTGCCCGACTCCCCCTTGGTTCAGGCGCACAAACTCATCCGACTGCAACGCCAAAGATTGCTCGCGTTCGGTCAAGAGTGCCGGTACGTCATTGCTTGTGCTAAGTAAGGGTACGGGCCACGTGCGTTCACTATCAGCTTTGGCTGGGTCGAGCAAAAAATGGTGCTGTGACAGGGTAAGTTCACGGCCATGCTGGTCCACACCCACCACCGGAAAGCCTGAACACTTGAGCCAGGGGTCCATAAAAGTATCAACGCTTTTGCCGCTGGCACTGCTCAGTGCTGCCCATAGGTCACTACCCGAGGTATTTTCGTAGGCATACCTGGTAAAGTACTCTTTTAAGCCTTTACGGAAATCGGCCTCACCCAGGTATTGCATGAGCATATTAAGCAGGCGGCCACCTTTAGCATAGACGATTGAAGGGTCAAACAGGGTAATTATCTCGTCAGGATGACGTACTTCAGTGCTGATAGACTGGACTCCGGCAATGGAATCGCGACGGAATGCCCCTAGGCCCTCTTGCACTACGAAGCTATTCCATACTTTCCATTCCGGAAATAGCGTGTCCAGTGCGACGTATTCCATGACGTTAGCAAAGCTTTCGTTGAGCCACAGATCGTTCCACCAACGCATGGTCACTAAATTCCCAAACCATTGGTGAGACAACTCATGGGTGACGACGGTAGCGACCATTTCGCGGCTGCTTTGGGATGTAGTTGCAGGGTCAATGAGCAAGGCAAACTCACGATAGGTAATGAGCCCCCAGTTTTCCATGGCGGCTGAGGAGAAATCCGGTATTGCAACATGGTCACTCTTGGCTAGCGGATAGGGCACTCCATAATATTCATCAAAGAATTCAATGCCACGTTTTGCGACTTCAAGCCCAAAGTCGAGCGCTTCAAGGGGCTGTGCCTTGGTCGCCCACACCCGAACTTGAACTCCACCCTTAGCCTGCGTTTCCTTGTAATGCAGGTCACCGTATATGAAAGCCAATAGATACGTAGACATTTTTGGTGTTGTCTCAAATGTAGTCACTAGCTTGCCGTCTTTTTCTACTTGGGATTTTGCTGGCATGTTACTGATAGCTGTTTCGTTCAAAGGTGAGACAAGGTTCAGCTCGAACGTTGCCTTAGCCTCTGGCTCATCAATGGAAGGAAATGCTTCGCGGGCATGATGACTCTCAAACTGTGTTGAAATAAGTTTCTTTTTTATACCCCCAACCTCATAACTACTGGCATATATGCCGTGCATGCCTGGCTGTATCAGGCCCTTATAACGCATAACTACTTTGTATGTGCCAGGGTAGAGCAGTTCCTCAGTATGCAAACGGACTTCGTCAAAACTTTTGTGGTGGCTGATACGAATTACTGTTACAGAACGCTCGCTTTTCTTATCGAACTTAGTGATACTAGCCTCAGTGACCTTAAGGCCATACTGGTGGAAGGTAATTCGTTGTGACGGCCGGCCGGTTTTTTGGCCGGCTATCTCGACACTTCCTGTTAGTTTCATGGTACTGCTGTCAGGGTCAAGTTGCAGGTTGTAACTCGTTGGCCGGAACCCTTCGAATAAACGTTTCACCTTTTTGCTCATAGATTCCATTCTAGCACGCGATAATGTGTCCTGGAGCTATGAATTCTTAAGTGTTTCAGCTATCGATGTCAGGCTACCACTGTTGTTATCGCTTAAAGTAGCGTATCGACAGAGCAGCAGACAACCGTGAATTCAAAGAGCTGCAGGCGCCAATGATCTGATGGGATGGAGCTGACAGTACGGCGTGTCATGTATGTTGCGGTTGACGTTTCTCCATGCAGCTAGTATACTGAACTCTAAATGGTCGGCCAATCTGGTCGGCTTTTTTATATCAGCGTACAGTTACAGGAATTAAAAGAAAGGAAAAATATGGACTTAGATATGAAACAGCTAGCACTGGCTATCCGTGCCATTGCTGAAGAAAAGAATCTTCCTGAAGCGGCAGTCCAAGAAGTTGTCGAGCAGGCCCTTGCTGCCGCATACCGCCGTGACTATGGCGAACGTGAACAGGAAGTCCGAGTGACTATGAACCTGAACACAGGCGATGTAGACGCCTTTGTTTCCAAAGAAGTGGTGGACAAAGTTGAAAACCCGGCATATGAGATTGGCTTAAGTGCTGCCCAGATTATGAAAAAGGACGTTGCAATTGGCGATATGGTAGAAACGCATGAAAAGGTAAACAACTTTGGCCGCGTTGCTGCCCAAACTGCCAAGCAGGTTATCTTACAGCGCTTGCGCGAAGCTGAGCGTGAGATTGTTATGGAGGAGTTTGAAGACAAGATCGGTACCGTCATTAATGCGCTTGTCAGCCGTGTTGAGGGCAATATCGTACGTGTAGACCTTGGCAAAGCACAAGGCATCATGCCACGCTCGGAACAGATTCAGGGCGAGCGGTATTACCCAGGCCAGCGCCTTAAAGTATTTTTGAAAGACGTAGAACGGGGCTTGCGTGGGCCACAACTTATCGTGTCCCGTGGCAGTACCCAATTTATCGAATGGCTTTTTAGGGGTGAAGTTCCGGAGATGGAAAGTGGAGCTGTTGAGATCAAAGACATCTCCCGTGAGGCCGGTGTCCGTACCAAGCTTGCCGTACGCAGTACTGTTCCGGGTGTTGACCCTGTCGGCACATTTGTCGGTGGCCATGGCACACGCGTCAATGCCGTTATGAGTGAGATCGGCGAGCAGGAAAAAGTCGACATTATAGTTTGGGACGAGAGTCCGACCGCCTACATTACTAATGCACTCTCACCTACCAAGGTAGTCCGCGTTGAGCTGGCCAAAGATAGCAAAGGTGCTAAGGTCGTAGTACCTGAGGAGCAATTGAGCATCGCGATTGGCCGGGGGGGTCAAAACGTCCGTTTGGCCAGCAAACTTACCGGTTATGAGCTAGATATTGTAGCCGAAGATGCTGCGACCAAGGCACAGCCGGTTGAAGAACCTAAAAAACCTGCTATCGCTCCTGCGAAACTGAAGAAGAAAAGCGAGCTTGAGAATAGCTTACTTGAAGCCATTGAACAGCACGGCGAAGAGTAAAATTTAGCACTCTTGACTGTAGAGTGCTAAAGCCTGTATTATACTTGCTAGATGCGCTAGTTGTATCTAGAAAGGCAGTGATAAAACTATGCTACCCGGATCACCCGACTTCCAAGATTTTTTAAATCATCTGACCAATAATGCATTGCAGAGTCTCAAGCATGCAAACACCATTGCACGCAGCTTTGGCAGCGCATACGTTGGTACCGAACACCTGCTTTTAGGTGTATTGGCACAGGAAACAAGTATGGGTGCCAAAATCCTAGAAGGTGCAGGCGTTACATTGGATCGGGCCCGCACTGCCCTTACCCTTAATTCAACTCCCAAGACATTGGTAGCTAGTGCCGGCGCTAAGGGCTTAAGCGAAACTGCCAAGTTAACCTTGCGGATGGCTTATGATACTGCCCAGGACTATAGCCAGGAACTGTGTGGTACAGAGCATATCTTATATAGCATTATTGGCCAAAAGAACGCCCGTGCCACGGTGCTGCTGCGTGATATGAATATTGACGTTGACGCGCTTGCGAACGAGTTGGAACAATTCCTAAATCGTCAACAGTATAACGAAGAAGACGTAACCGGTGATGCCAGGCGCCGCAATGGACGTAAAAGTCGCAAGACTGCACTTGATTTCTATGGGACCGACATTACAGCCCAAGCCCAATCTGGCAAATTGGATCCGGTTATTGGACGGGACAAACAAATCCGCCGGGTTATTACGATTTTGAACCGGCGCACCAAGAATAACCCCGTGCTCATAGGTGACCCTGGTGTAGGTAAGACAGCAGTTGTCGAAGGCCTGGCACAACGTATTATTGCCGAAGATGTACCTGACAGCCTGCTCGACAAACGTATTATTATGCTTGATCTTGCCGCTATGCTGGCAGGTACCAAGTACCGCGGCGAATTCGAAGAGCGTCTTAAGAAAGTAATGAGCGAGCTTGAAAACGACAATAAGACGATTGTATTTATTGATGAGCTACACCTAATAGTAGGCGCTGGTGCTGCTGAAGGTGCGATGGACGCCGGCAATATACTTAAGCCGGCTCTTGCCCGTGGCAAGATCCAGGTCATTGGTGCGACAACAACGGTTGAATATACTAAACATGTCGAAAAGGATGCTGCGCTGGAGCGGCGTTTCCAATCTGTGCAGGTGCCTGAGACTAACATGCCCGAAACACTGGCTATCCTTAAAGGCTTACGAAAACATTACGAGGAATTCCATGGCGTTACAGTGAGCGATGAGGTGCTACAAGACATAACACACTTTGCCCAGCGCTACATTCATGACCGCTACATGCCGGACAAGGCTATTGATCTGCTTGACGAGACCTCGGCACATTTGCGCGTGGAAAAAGGTAAGACAAGCCCGGAAGCCCGTAGGTTGCAGAAAGAAATCAAAATGGTTAACACCCGTATTGACGAAGCAGTTGACGCGGAAGACTATGAACGTGCCGCACAGTATAAACAGCGTGCCAGCCAAATCAACGAGGAGCTGAGCAAGCTACTGGATAGTTCTAAGACTGATAAGCGTATTGAGGTTACGAGTGAAGATGTTGCCGAAGTCGTATCTCGTATTACAGGTGTCCCGGTAAAAAAGGTAATCCGTTCCGAGGCTAAACACCTCCTTAACCTGGAAAAAGTTCTGAGCAAGTACGTTATCGGGCAGCGCGAAGCAGCCCAAGCTGTGGCTCGGGCTGTACGTCGTAATCGCTCAGGTATTAGCAGTGAACAGCGTCCCATAGGCTCATTTATATTCCTAGGCCCGACTGGTGTTGGTAAGACTGAGCTTGCCCGTGTTTTAGCTCGTGAGTTCTTTGGCTCACAGGCCGCCTTAGTAAAAATAGACATGAGCGAATTTGGTGAACATCATACTGTTTCACGCCTTGTTGGCGCGCCTGCAGGGTATGTCGGCTACGATGAGGGCGGCCAATTGACGGACAAAATTCGTCGCCAACCACACAGTTTGGTACTGTTCGATGAGATAGAAAAGGCTCACCCGGACACCTTTAATATGCTTCTGCAGATTCTAGAAGATGGAGTACTGACTGATGGTAAAGGTCGTAAAATCGACTTCACGAACACGATTGTCATTATGACCAGTAATATTGGGGCGGAAAAGCTTCAGAAGGAAGCTTCGCTTGGCTTCAGTGCGGTGAGTGCTTCGGACCTTGACGACCTGGAAACAGTCCATGACCGCAATAAGGATAAAGTCATGGATGCCCTCAAAAAAGCCATGCGCCCTGAGCTTATTAACCGTATCGACAAGACCGTAGTGTTTCATGCGCTTACTAAGAAAGACATACTGCGCATTATTGATCTGCAGGCTGACGAGCTGCGGGTAAGGTTGCAGCGCCAAGGTGTAGGCGTGCAGCTCACAACGGCTGCAAAGCAATATCTACTGGAAAATGGCTACGACCCAAAAAATGGAGTGCGCCCATTACGTCGACTGATTCAAGATACTATTGAAGACCATATTGCTTCCGCACTGCTTGAAAATGCATATCCAAAGGGCAGCATCATCCAGAT
>JBGTMJ010000041.1:0-3918 GCA_041743655.1 Saccharimonadales bacterium (SeqCode)
TGTCTGACGAAGTAGCAGCGTATATCGCTGGATTTCTAGATGGTGACGGCTCTATCATGGCCCAACTTGTACGTCGTAAAGATTACAAACTGGGTTATCAAGTAAGAGTTAGTATCGTTTTTTATCAAAAACGTAACCACGCAGAAATTCTCTTTTGGCTAAAAGAGCAGCTCAACTATGGTTATATCCGGCATCGCAACGATGGCATGACGGAATACACCATAGTTGGACTAAGTGAAGTAGAACAGATTTTGACTCTACTCCACCCAAAACTGCGTCTAAAGAAACGACTTGCACGCGACGTATTAAAGCTCATTAAGCTTCATCCTCAAAAAATGACAGCTAAAAAGTTAATAATATTAGCAAGGGCAGCCGATAAAACCGCTGAATTTAATTATTCAAAGAAGCGGACAATAACAGCGCTGGTAGTGCAAACGTTCTTGAACGACAATAAGCATTTCCCCGTAGAGACTTCAGATCAGTTAGCGACTGATCTGGGATGGGACCTTCAACCAGAAGCCCATAAAACGTTAGCTCCTAATCCTGAATATCTGTCAGGAAGGATGAAGATATAGTCCGTGCCATCAGTAATGGTGGAGAAGATCTTAAGAGATGAACGCCTTAAGATTTCACGCGTGAGACAGTTCGGTTTATATCCGCTGTGGACGCAAGGAAATTTGAGAGGATCTGCCCCTAGTACGAGAGGACCGGGGTGGACGCACCGCTGGTGTACCAATTGTTCTACCAAGGGCATTGTTGGGTAGCTATGTGCGGACTAGATAAGCGCTGAAAGCATATTAAGCGCGAAACTGACCTCAAGATTAGATTTCCCTATGAGCTCCCTGATAGACCATCAGGTTGATAGGCACCAGGTGTAAGCATGGCAACATGTGTAGCCGAGGTGTACTAATAGAGCCATCGACTTTTTACGTTCTCTCATTCGCTAGTGGCTTGCTACTACGAATGAGAGAAGAGCTTTGACTGGTTATTGGTGTTCATTACAACACCCGTTTGTCTTTCGTGTAGTTCGCTGTATAGCGAAGTACACGCTTTAACATCTCAATTCGCACACGTTAATTTCATGGACATCGATTGGCTCTGTCTCCTTACCACTGGTCGGGAAGAGCAGCACCGGTCCCGACTTGTCGGGATGCGAATTTATTTCGCAAGGTGCGATGAGAAACCCGCTCATGCGGGTGTCTCATAAGGCAAAGCCGTTTCGGTGCCCATGGCGCGAGGGAAACACCTGTTCCCATACCGAACACAGAAGTTAAGCCTCGCAGCGGTTACAATACTTGGGGTCCACCCCTGGGAAAATAGCACGGTGCCGAATTATAGAAAAGCCTTCCGAATAGGAAGGCTTTTCTCTTTATTCTGGATTATTCTTCTTCGAATGTTTTTGTGCTTCTCGGCAGCGCGCTTCCAAGTAGCCTGCTGTATATATCAGCATTTCTATGAGGGAGTAGGCGCTTATCATAAAACTGACTTTTTGCTCTGCTGTGCCTAGACTTAGGATGCAAGGAACTAGTAGCTTGTTTGGCGGTGTATGCAGCAGAGGTAGAAAGGGATTCCTTGGGTTGACTTACCACTTTTTTAACAAAGAAATGATAAAGTCTTCAGTCTCACTAGGGCTTAAACTGATATCCTGTTCGTGTGCAGTTAGGGTCTCAGGGATCTTTTTTACATCATTTCCCATTAAGTATATCTTACCACAAGTGATGCCAAGCTTAAATATTGACATGAGCGCAATGGAATGTTATCATAATGATAATTTCGTGAGGAATTGCAGGGTCTTTGCTCTTGGAACCAAGGGACATACCTTTTGATTGTCTAGGACGAAAGTAATACAGTTATTAATGGAGGTTTTCGGCATGGCTGGAACTAAAGCAGGCGGCAAAGCAGCTGCTTCAACCAACAAGAACAAATACGGCACTGACTTTTACGCTCGTATTGGTGCTGCAGGTGGTAAAAAGGGTCGTACTGGCGGTTTCTTTGCTAACCGCGAGTTAGCACGTAAAGCTGGTCGCAAGGGCGGTCAGATTTCTCGTCGCTCAAAGAAAATCGAAACTTAAAAGTAATTCGACTAAAACTAAAGTACGCCTTAAATATGTGGGCGTATTTTAGTTTCTCAAGCGTTTTTAAGCCTATATGGACGGCAGAACCGCTCTGAGCTGACCTTCCATGTAGCTCGGCAGTTTAGACAGTTGTAAAGCCCTTTGGATTGCTGTAGACCATGCTTTTGGCAATCAGGGCAGCTACTACGCTTGTGCAACCAATCACGGTACGTATCCAAACAATTTTGGATATGTTCCTCATCTATAAGTATGCCATATTTTTTACCTACATCACTGGCTTTATGCCAGGCAGCCAACTCTTTGTGTAACAGCTCAACGTCGCTCTCATAGGAGTTATGCCCAAGAAGTGCATGTCCTAACTCGTGTAGTAGCGACCATACATCTCTAGTTTTTCTACTGTTGCTATAGAAGATCTGTCTCGATTGTGGCGACCAACTGGCTACGGATGACTGTGTAAAAACTAACCCAGGGTAGTCTTGTCGCAGCTTACTTACTAGAGTTCCCATACATACTCTTTGCCAAATCGTAGCAGCCATACACAACTGCTTCTTCAGGCCGTTGGGCACGGTGAATAGGCGGTATGGGGGTTAATGGTGTTTCAAATCGCTTAAGCTCGGTCTTCAGCGGACCTTCAAATTTTTCCAGATGCCCACTGACACTTCCTCCGAGTACTACAATGTCTGGTTGCACAAAAGTGATGAGATCAAATAAGCCTACGGCGATATCGCGGGCTATAATCTTCCAGGTTTTGGTGTCTGTTATATCTTTTGCCTGTTTGCCGAAGCGCTTTACAATTGCTCGCCCTGAAGCAAAATCTTCCCAGTTCTGTAGTTTGCCATTATGCTCAAGGAGTATCGAACCGCCTTCTGAGTCCTCGAAGTCCGGATTAATACATTGATGAGTTATCACACCCGTGCCAATGCCAGTACTAATCGTAATATAGAGGACAGTATCGTACTGTTTGAGGAGCTTAGCTTCAGAAAGACCGGCTAAGTTAGCATCGTTATCGACAACTACCGGGCAGTGAACAATTCGCTCGATATCGCGTCTGACAGGTACGTCTATCCATGGCAGATTGCCAAATCCATGCGCCACACCCTTTGTTCGGTCTATTTTGCCTGGTACTGCTACGCCTGCGGCAATAAAACTTACGTTAGAGAGGCTGCCAATTATGTTGGCTAATTCCTTAAGAAGCTCTGAGTAGACTTTAGGCGTGGGAAATTTGTAGCTTTCTTCAATAACGCCATGATTATTCATGCGTGCTACAAGTGTCTTAGTACCACCGATATCTATTCCAAGATACATAGCATTCCGCATTCCCTTAATACGTGTTGCTTTTAGGGTAGCATGTCAGGGATCAATAATCCATTGTTGCTACTAGCTTTGACCTAAGGAGTTATAAGCGATATAATAAGGATGATCTTGCGGTTTTGGAGTGAGTTCACTACACACCGACGGAAATATATTACGAAGGAGGCATGGAGAACATGTCAAAAAATACTACTATAACAATGGACGAACTACTTGCTAGCAGCGACACTAAATACCTTGAAACAGGTGATGTCGTTGAAGGCACAGTAAGCTCAGTCAAGAAGCACGAGGTCTGGATAGACTTGGGGATCATGGGTGTCGGCGTAGTCATGCGCCGCGAGATTGGCCATGGTCAGACCTTGGAGCCAGGACAAAAGATAACAGTCAGTGTCATCGACCCTGAGCTTGACGAAGGTTACGCCCTCTTGAGCATGAAGCGCGCTGCTAAGGATCGAGGTTGGGATGAGTTACAACGTCTGTTCGAGGATCAGGAAATCATCGAGATTAGCCCTTATGACGCTAACCGGGGTGG